>CAZXOU010000055.1:0-5714 GCA_964642355.1 uncultured Gammaproteobacteria bacterium | reverse complement strand
AATTTAGCTGACAAATATTTTGTTTAATGTTAGTATAAAATTATGTCTTTCCACATGTCTAATAATAAATAAATTGACATATATTTAATCATCTATATCATTAACTTAATAAAATGATCGAAGCTACATTAAAAAAATTCGGATTTTCAGAAAAAGAAATTGCAATATACTTAGCATTGCTAAAGCTTGGATCTGCATCTGTTAGAGCAGTGGGAGTTGCTGCAAATCTAAATAGAACTACCACGCACGATATATTGCATGAACTACAGAATCAAGGATTAGTAAGTTTTGTTGATAAGGAAAAAAGTAGATACTTTGCCGCAGAATCTCCAGAGCATTTATTAGCCGCACTTCAGGTAAAAAAGAACCACATAGAACAAACCCAAATTGATATACAAAATATTTTACCGGAACTAAAATTGCTTTACGAAAAATCAGAATCAAAACCAAGAGTAAAATATTTTGAAGGAGCAACTGGAGTTAGGGCTATTCTGCAAGATGTATTAGACACTGCCGGATCTTCCAAAAAACAATCATACTATGTGTATTCATCAAGCACTATCAGAGACACATTGCACTTGGTATATCCAACATATAACAGCGAAAGGATTAAAAGAGGAATTAAAGTTAAATCAATCTCAATTGGACCAGGAGGAAGATTGCACGGACTAGACGAGCGTAAATGGCTTTCTAAAGAAGAATCAAGCCCTACCTACACGCTCATCTATGCAGGCAAAATCGTACTAATTTCACTAGGGGAGGATAAAGAACCGCTTGGAGTTATAGTAGAAGACAAAAACACCTGCAAAACGCAAGAAATGATCTTTAAAAATTTATGGGACAAGCTTTAATTTGTTAATCATCATCCAAGGGGAGTGAGTAATGAAAACAGCTGGAGTAATATGCGCAGGAGGGTACTCTGAGATGCGCCCAGGAGAACCAAAGGTAATTACTCTAATTGATGGAGTGCCTGTGGTTCGAAGAATGATTGATTCTATGCTTGGAGTTGGAATCAAAAGAATAGCAGTAGTAGTGAGCCCGCGTGACCATGATCTGGTAGTGGCTGCAGCCGGACATCATGAACTCAACGGCTCGGTTGTGTGGATTACGCAAGACAAGCGCAATGGAAACGCAAATGCTCTAAGCTACGGAATCACTGCCTTGGAGTGTGAAAAAACAGACATTGATACAGTAGTTGTTGGTTTGGGGGATATGGGTCTTTTTTCCTCTGATACTATCCAGAGTCTGATCGATACACACAACGATCGAATAACTCATGCAGTAGTTCCGCTTAAGATGCACATGGAGATATTTAAAGGGTATGGATTGGTTGAGTACGGATCACCAGATTGTTCGTACAGCTTCAGCCCATCATTCATACGCCAATATTGGTATGGGAATTATACACCACAATGGTGTGCGGAATTTGTAAGCCCAAGCCTGTATTGTATGGACCCTTTGTGGGCATTAGAACAAATCCCAGAACTAGATCTTCATGATGATCGGGATGGTGGGCTGCCGTCGGAACAATATATCTCCGACCTAATAAAAGTAGCTTACATGCAAGATCGCCCTGCAAGCGAACATGTTATTCCCGATGATCAAGCATGGGAAGCGCTTGCTGCAAATGATTTAGACCAACTAGCCTACATTCAGGACAAACTATATAGGGGGAGATAATGCGCTACCATATTTGCCAAACCTGCCAAGCTAATAGCAATGGCAACGGAATGAAAATCTGGGATGACGAGGAACAAAAAATCATCTTTTTCACATGGTCTGAACTAAAGCAAAAAATGCGACCAAGAGCAGATAATTGGATGTACTCATCATGCCCGGAACACAAGTAACTTCACCCTGTCTCAAGCTACGTCCTTTAATAAGTCCCTGGATCTGCACACAAGTAGATCTGGGACTTCTTTTTTTAGAGAAACGAAATAAGAAAAATTTACAAATTATGACAATTCGGTTAAACAGTCAAACATAAAACCATCCTATTGGTATAACCGAAAAAGGAACAAAAAAAGGTTATAGAATAACCTTTGTGTCGCACAATACAACGATAGGGAACTTACACAAATGCAGAGTTATCCACAGGCACCCATTCACCATCCTCATCTTTAAATAAATCCACATTATTTACAAACTCATCCTTAGAATAAACCTTTTCTACACCAGTACTCTGCCCTACTCGTCCGGAATAATGAGTCTTCTCCTCCAATAACCTAGGCTTAGTTGATCTAACAAGCTTCATTTTGCCGGCTGGGCCATCAAATATAATCTCCTCTATGGTTTCGTTTTCGCGCTCACCATCTAGGGTTTGATGAGTAGAACCCTCAAACTCATCCAATATCCTCCCAACTATTTGTTCCCACTTTTCATCTGTCATATTATAAGCATTGTATCAAGATTTTGATATTTGTAAACCAACCAAAAAGCCCCGGCATTTGCCAGGGCTTTTTAACAGTTTAGATCAATAATTACTGATCATCACGTGGTGGTCGTTCAGTCATTGGGCGAGCTTCGTTTACAACGATGTTTCGTCCGCCAACGTCAGTTCCATTGAGCGCATCAATAGCTTTTTGTCCGTCGTCGTCGTTTTCAAACTCAACGAATCCAAAGCCTTTGCTGCGTCCAGAGAATTTGTCAGTAATAACAGTTGCCGAACTAACTGCACCTTGAGCACTGAATAATTCAGAAAGCTCTTGGTCATTAGTTTGATAAGGCAAATTACCAACGTATAACTTCTTTGACATAATTTGATTGTATGGTGCGCAGAATTGCTTCTGCTACACGTACTTTATTCTTACTTGTTTCGACTACGCACCTAATCAAATGATTGAGAGGACGCTAACAAGATGACTACAATATAGCACTATGGAGCTAAAAAGTCAAGCCATTTCTCCAAATCATCAGTATTATCAACATATCCGCGTATATCAACCCTAGTGCCTTTATGAGCTCCTAAATGCAAGTGTTTTCGCTCATTATCCGTATATTGCCCCACCTCTGCGAGCAGTCCGATTTCTTCACCTGGAGATATATAATCATTAATTGATTGTGCCGTAGAAAGAATTGCCATGTGTCCATAGATAACTCGAAGATCTTGGCCTTCTCTTTCGCACTCTTGAACTAATAATCCGCCATATCCATCTGCATTTCTTTTCTGCAAAAGCGTTCCTCCGCAAATTGCAGAAACTTGAACACTGATATCTTCCTCATCATCAAAAATTTCATAATCAATTCCAGTGTGATATCCTGTAAACTTTTCTGGCTCTACTGGCGAATCCTCTGGTGTAACAAAAATTCCAAAAGGTTTTTTAGTGATGCGTTCATCTGCCCGACTAATGGGTTTAACAAAACTTTCTGCATCATTATGAAATACTAAACTTTGGATAAATTTCTCAAAATCTTGTTCTGGATATTCTGGATTATATGAAAATACATAAAAAAAGCTTGGACTTCCTTTGCGATAACGAATATCTATGAGTTTGTGTTGTTCATTTCTCCAAGAAGGCTGGTTTGGAAAATCTAAAACTGACGACTTTTTGGCAATCTCATATCTAACAACATCCCGCCCTTTTGATTCAGTTTCTTCTTGATTTAATATATCTACAGTAGAAAGCGTAAGAAAGGAAGATGCCTCAAAAAATCTAACAAATATTTGTGATTTTTCTCTGTCTGATTCTTTTTCTAAACTGGGATCGTAGATATTAATGCTTTGAATCTCGGGAACATATTCAACCTCAAACTCATCTGCAATAACTGCAGAAAATCTATAAACAGAATCATTTCCACTAAAATCTACTCTTTTAGTAGGCATCTGCTCTTCTTCCTCAATTTCACTTGCAACACCTAACACTTGATCAACAGCATCTTCGGCATCAGAAACAGCTGGTACATTTTTATCAGAACTACATCCAATCCCTAAAAATAAAATTGTAAATAGTGTTATTAGTAAACGAAGTTTCATAATGGCTTTAGTATAGCATATAATTACAAAATCTTGACAAAATATACTAAAAATGTTAGTATGCTATGTTCTTTTCATGCCCATAACCTACAAAGAAAGGCAATAAAATGAATAAATCTGCTGACAAACTTCTACAAGAAGCCCAACAGCTTATACGTGAGGCAAGGGATCAATTTGCAGTGGAGCTCATCCAGATTGCTAAACCTGGGGTTCAAGCTCCAATGCAACTCACTTTCGCCCCAGATCCCAAACTTGAGGCAAACAATTCTGGGATCAATGAATTGATCAACATGATGGATAAAGAACACAAGGGTAGGACTAGGGCACAACAGTCTGCAGATACAATGCTTAGTAAAGTGCGCGTTTGGGAGATGCGTGAAATTGCGCGATTTTCTAAAGAAGGGTTACGTAGACTGTTCATGTCTGATGCCTATAAAAATATTGGGGAACGTATAATTAAAATACTGGAACAGGAGTTGGATTATACAATCCCAGAAGCCATACTCACTCATGGAAGCGACCTTTCTGGTTACTATATTACACACCCATTATTTGGTGTGTGTATATGCGAACTGAACATCCGCACACAAACTATGAATGCATTGTTCAGTAGAGATGTTATCTCTCTGCGCGAACTTCTGGTTAAGGATACAAATACATTAATGCGTATCCGTAACTTTGGCCAAACATGTATTAACGAAGTAGACCGCGAGCTTGCTAGGATTGGCCTAGTTCGTCCGTAATAGAGTTACATACACCAACCATACAGGAGGTATCGTATGAAAACATTCTTGGAGGTTATAGTACCAGTCGCAACATTTCCAAGGTATGTGGGGGAGGGGTATTTGCTCTTACTACTGATCATCTTCGGAAAAGCACCCGAATAATCACCAGTATATCTCAGACGCCAGTCGGCAAACAGTCGGCTGGTGTTTTTTTTGCTTGACATAGCATTTACTTCTGCTATAATAATAATGATTATCAGGCAGTGTCATATTCCATATGGGACCTTAAAAACAACCCCTTCTAAAGGGGTTGTTTTTATTGTGTTAAAAAATGTATACTACATATGCGGAGGGTCAGGAGGGTGAAGTCAGACGGTCTGGCCGCTGCTTGATAATCAGCAGGTTCTAGTTTATACTGGGATATGGTTCGACTCCATCTCCCTCCGCTCGAGATTATGACACAAACAATAACTACAATCCTAGCAACACTTACTTTAATAGCTCACATTTCACTCATCCTTGGGCTTATATTTTGGATTACAAACAAAAAGACAAAGCTTGAATTTCTCAAACCAATTCTAGATACCATAAACAAACATGGAATGACCATGCTCTTAATAATTCCAGTTGGAGCAGTTGCAGGAAGTTTGTTTTACGAAATCTATGCTGGTTTTGAGCCATGCTTACTTTGCTGGTGGCAAAGAATATTTATTTACCCGCAAGCAATTCTTGTTTTAACAGCTATATTTTACGAAACAAAAGATATTGTAAAATATCTCATTCCCCTTTCTGTTTTAGGTGCCCTAACTTCTGCTTTGCATTATGCAGAACAACTCCAGGCACGATTAGCACCAAATTCAGATCCATTTGTTAAATGCATATTTGGCGAAATCTCTTGTGCAGATTCATACATTTTCCAATTTGGATATATTACTATTCCACTTATGACCTTAACTGCATTTTTGATGATAATTGTAGTATCTAGTATTATGAAAAAAAAGCATGGCATTAAAGAT
>CAZXOU010000054.1:0-6161 GCA_964642355.1 uncultured Gammaproteobacteria bacterium | reverse complement strand
TCATGAATTATTATTAGTTGTTTTTACTGGATCTACTCCGCCTTCACTCCAAGGATGGCATCTTCCAATTCTTTTTGCGCCATTCCATGTGCCTCTTAGTATACCAAATTCTTGGATTGATTCATATGTATATTGCGAACAAGTTGGATGATATTTACATGCGCCATTTGGAAAAAATGCACGTAGAATACCATGATCTGGCGATAAAGTTTTTTGATAAATTTTTATTAGAAGCAATCCAATGGATTTCATACTAGTTTTGCTTTTTTGAAAAGTTTTATAACAAGTTCTCGTAAATCACTAAAAGATAGATCAAGTAAGGGTTTTTTTGTGCTAATAACTCCATCAAACCCATATTGCACGTTTGGAAGAATTTCTTTTCGGATAATTTCTCGCATTCTGCGTTTTAATTTATTACGATCAACTGCTTTTTTGGAAACTTTAGTTGAGGTTACAACAGTAAAACGCGACACCTTAAGGTCGTTTTTAGCCAAACGAATTCCAAGATTGCCAACAAAAAAAGAGCGTCCTTTTTTAAATACACGCTCAATATCAGCTCTTTTGGCTAAACGGTTCTGGCTGTAGAGCATAAGCCTCCTAAGGGGTTAGTTTTTTGCGTCCTTTTGCTCTGCGTCGGTTTAATACGTTTTTGCCACCTGGGCTGGATGTACGCGCCTTAAAACCATGCGTTTTAGCGCGTTTACGAGTTTTTGGTTGGTATGTTCGTTTTGGCATATAAGATAAAGTACATAAACTAGAGTATCACGTCAATCATTATATAACAAGGTAATTAAGGTTTTTGATTGACAAGTGGAAGCTTTTATGATAATGTATATTCTTCGTGAAAATCACGAGGTGTTCCTATAAACCTATAGCAGAAAGGCTAAAAAGTCATGAAGCTCAAAGCAGCGGTCAGTGACGCGTTCTCCTAGGATCTGGTGAGTGCGCTGAACAAGCTTCGCCCTCTCGTTCTCGAGAGGGTTCTTGTGCCGCATCTCCACGTTCCCTCCGACTTCGGACTTGCGGAGTTCTACGTCCAGAAGACCGACGACGCAGATGGCGAGACACACGAATACTTCGTGGAGGCCAGGCTCTCCAGAGTCTCCTGGAACCAGGACCGCGCCAACAACGACTTCCGGCGCGCCCGTAAGGCCCTGGAGGATCTCTACATCGAGACGGTCCACCCGTTCATGGAGATCGGGCAGCGAGTGCAGTTCAACATCACTTTGATGCTGGACCAGCCCCTTCCTGGCGAGAAGTCCACGCTCATCGAGTCCGAGGGCGACATGCCTTGGGTTCTCAAGACGCAGGTCCCATAGCACCTGGCTTCGGCCACAACACCTTTCCTTTGCAGACGGCAACAACGTCTGTGGGGGGAGGGTGTTTTTTTATAAGAAAAACCGACCAACTACTCACGTCGTTGATCGGTTTAGAAAAGATTCCAGATTTTAGAACTTACTTACCCAGTCGCCCACAATATCAAACCGAGTAATCATTATAAGTCCTATAATAAATATTATACCTCCAACAAGCCCCCATCCAACACTTTCTCCTGCTAATCCCAGCATAATAGCTACTGCGCCTCCCGCAAGAGTCACAAGTGAAGAAAGAAGCAGAACTATAAATTTTAATCTCTTTAGCCTTTTATGGTGAGCATCTTTCCAAATAGGCATTTTGCACTCCCTTGATTGTGTTTTGTATTACACAAGAGTAACGCTTACCACCCGATCCTCCTTCTCCTTAAATCGCATTATGCGTACACCTTGTGTGGCTCTACCGAGTTTATTAATAGACTTCAAAGGCAAGCGGATTGTTTGTCCTTTGGTAGAAATTGCCATTAAGTCGCTTTTTACTTCGCGAATATCATTATCTAGAATCATGGACCCTATTACTTCTCCAGTTTTTTTTGTCACATTAGCTGTCTTGATGCCGCTTCCACCACGTGATTGTACCTTGTATTCTTTAATAGGTGATTGTTTGCCATAACCATAATAGGTTACCACAAGCAATGTAGTATCTTTTTCTTGTTTTGGATCAACAATACCCATTCCAACCACTCTATCATTTTCTTTTAATCTTATTCCACGTACTCCTGCGGCAGCTCTTCCTATTGCACGTACTCCAGATTCTTTAAACCTAATTGCTTGGCCGAATTTTGAAACAAGTACAATGTCATCATCTCCACCGCTTGGTTTTACCCAGCGCAATGAATCACCTTCGTTTAATTTTATAGCAATCAAACCAGAACGACGGACATTTGTGAAATCTTGTATATCGACCTTCTTCATTGTTCCATTGCGAGTAATCATTACTAAGAATTTTTCTTTTTTAATTTCATCTAAAGATAATACTGCATTTATTTTTTCTTCTCCGCTGATTTGTAAAAAGTTTACCAAAGAAGAACCCTTGGCAGTACGCGAAGCTACTGGAATATCATATCCTTTAAGCTGGAATACTCTACCACGCGTAGTAAAGAATAGAATATCTGAATGGGTGTTACCAGTGAAGAACATTTGGATTTGGTCTTCTTCTTTTGTTGTTAAGCCAACCACACCTTTACCGCCCCTAGATTGAGTTTTGAACGTATCTGGAGATAAGCGCTTAATATATCCATCGCGTGTGATCATTACAACCATGCCTTCGTTTGGAATTAAGTCTTCTTGTGAGAATTGATCAACCCCGCCAGACACAATTTTAGTTCTTCGTTCATCCCCGTATTTATCTTTAAGTGCTTTTAGCTCGTTCTTGATTATGGTTAACATTTTTTTAGCGCTTCCAAGAATACTCTCCAGCTCTTTAATCCAAGCTTTCTTTTCTTTAAGTTCATCTTCTAATTTTTGCTTCTCTAGATTGGCTAATTGAGAAAGCCTCATATCTAAAATAGCGTTTGCCTGCAGTTCTGTGAATTTGAATTTTTTCATTAAAGCTGCTTTTGCTTCATCACGATCTTTAGATTTTTTAATTAAGGTAATTACCTTATCAATAATATTGATTGCCTTAATTAACCCTTCTAAGATATGTTCGCGTGCTTTTGCGCGGGCAAGATCAAATTCTGTGCGTCTTTTAATTACATCTTTACGATGCTTTATAAATTCCTCAAAAATGCTTTTTAAGGTCAAAACTCTTGGCTGAATACCATCAACCAAAGCCAACATATTTACATGGAAAGTTGTTTGAAGGCTAGTAAGCTTAAACAATCTATTTAAAATCTTTTGCGGGTAAGTGTCTTTTTTTAATTCAATAACAATGCGAACCCCGTCTTTGTCTGATTCATCGCGAAGATCTTTTATGCCGTCTATTTTTTTATCTTTTACAAGGTCTGCAATTTTAGTAACCAAATCTGCTTTGTTGGTTTGGAAAGGCACTTCTGTAACAATAATATTATGCATCCCTGATTTAGTTTCTTCTATGTCTGTTACTGCGCGCATTACAATTCCGCCTTTGCCTGTGGCATAAGCTTGTTTGATGTCAGATTTATTATAGATTATGCCGCCAGTTGGAAAATCCGGGCCTTTTACAATTTTACATAATTCGCTAATACTCATGTCAGAGTTATCTATTACTGCGGAGATTCCATCACACAATTCTGTAAGATTATGAGGTGGAATATTTGTAGCCATTCCAACAGCAATACCAAGTGTGCCGTTTAGTAAAAGATTTGGCAGATTAGCTGGCATAACAGTGGGTTCTGTTTGTGAGCCATCGTAGTTTTCTACAAACTCTACTGTTTCTTTTTCTAGGTCTGTTATCAGCTCCTCTGAAATTGATGCTAGCTTTGCTTCTGTATACCTCATAGCAGCCGCACCATCTCCATCCATGGATCCAAAGTTTCCTTGTCCGTTTACCAGAGGATATCTTAGAGAAAAATCCTGCGCCATTCGAACCATTGAATCATAAACAGCAGTATCTCCGTGTGGGTGATACTTACCAAGAACTTCTCCAACTACTGTGGCGCTTTTTCTGAACTTTGCTCCTGGCTTTAAACCTAATGTCCACATGGCATACAAAATACGCCTATGCACTGGCTTTAATCCATCACGAACATCTGGTAGCGCACGAGACACTATTACGCTCATTGCATAATCTAAGTAGGATTGTTGCATTTCCTCTACAATAGGCTGGGGCTCTAATTTGCCTACTGTATCTGGTTTAGGTTGTTCCTCTTTTTTGGGCATAGATTATCGCTCTATAGTATCTCCAAACACACGAGCGCGCAGATCATTAACATTAACTTTTATATCTTCCTTATCTTTAGAATTATTAAATACTGAAAAAGAATTTAAAATATCCTTTTTAAAATTACCATAGTTTGTATCTCTATTGCTTGCGCTTGAATCAGTTTTTGGAAAAAACCATATTGCCCAAACAGTAATTATCACTATCATCGTAGTAATTACAGCATAGAGTATATGATATGATTCTTTTGGTTTATTTTTTGTTTTCATATTATGGTTTTAAATGCAAAATATCCATTGTCTCTTGTGGAAGCTCTTTTTTGGTGAGCTTAATCCTATCATGCGCTTGAGGCGTGGTTCCTATTTCTTTAAAGAATTTTTCAACATCATCATAATTTGTTTTTAGGCCCTTTTGTGAGAAATGCATAGGAATAACAACACGAGGCTCCACTTTATCTACAAGTTGCTTGGCTGCTTTTGCATTTAAAACATCGTTTCCACCAATAGGCACTATTAATACATCAGTTCCTTCAAATAATTCAAGTTGGCTAGAGGTTAGCTCATGGCCAAGTCCACCAAGGTGGGCAACTGTTATTCCTTCTAAAGAGACCGAAGATAAAAGTGACTTTGGTTCTCCTTTTTCCGGATTAGAAAGACAATATACAAAAACTCCACTTGCCTCATATTCTCCAGGCGATTTTATCGCAAACAATTTTTCTGCGCGAGCCTCTACATTTACGTCATCTTTAGGGTTGGAATAAACCACAATATCAGCCTTCGTGCGACTTGCTTTTAATTCTCCTTTTGAATCTGGTGGGGATAGTAATACCACCAAATCTCCTGATTGAATTTTAACTCCGGATAAGCCTAAAAGCTCTATAAACATAAGTATTTTTGGAATAAAAAAGATGCTAACCAGCACCTTTATTTTACCATAAATTATCACAAAGTAAAGCAAATTATGCTGCTTTTGTACCGCCTATATCGCCTATATTACTAACTTGCGGAGGCTGGGCAGGCGTCTCTTGAGATCTAGCGCTTGGGTTGAAATTTGGAGTTAATATTTTAGTTGATTTAGGCGTTTCTGGGGTAGATGGCTGGTTGCCTACTGCCATGCCTGGACCTTTGGATTTTTGTGGAATTTCTCCAACAGGTTTGCTTTGATCTGCTGTTTTACCAAGAGATGATCCAGAAATCATTACATCTTTACCTGTTTGCATGCTAATTTGCGCATTTTGTTGTTGATTTGCAAAACCTATACCAGTATTGGCTGTTTTTGGGTTATAAAGCGCACGAAGCCTTTGTAAAATTCCTTGTTTAGGAGTTAAGGCAGTATTATTAGCTTTTGTTTTTTGGTCTGCTATATTTTTTTGCGCTGCCTTAACAATCCCAAGTGTTCTTTTGTTGATGCTTTGGCTAGAACCTTTTTTTGTCCTATACCCCTGTTCTTCAGAAACCTTAAACATTGTCTCTACTACTTTTCTTGCGTTTTTTATATTTCTTTTTTTGTGTGGATCACCACTAAGCCCAACCTTTCTACCTAGCTTTCTTTGATCATCCTTTTTCATGTCTGTTTGTTCGGCAAAGTTTTCTAAAAGGTCTTTGTTGGTTATTGTTGGTGACATATTAGTGTAATTTTATCATATATTTGATAAAAAGTGCATATACTTGCAAAAAACTAAGTTTTTGTATATAATAGCTTTGTTCTAAAAATCATTTATTATTAACTTTATTACTAATCCTCCTTGCGCAGAAGTACTTGGTTAAGCAATTTGTCAGATACAAGGAGACAAAATTTATATATGAACACAGATACACCAGCAGTGGCTGAAAAAAGCCAAGAAACAGAAGAAAGTTCACAAGATATGCCAAAGGGCCATAATGCGGTAATTGCCTATGATCACGGATCAAGTGATATGGGTATAATTCTGGAAAGTGGGCCAAGTTTTAGTTTGCCAAAAGTAGGTAATCTTATTAAAGGTTCTG
>CAZXOU010000053.1:0-6187 GCA_964642355.1 uncultured Gammaproteobacteria bacterium | reverse complement strand
TTGCTCACCAATATGTAGAGCAACTAGAAGAGCTTGTGCAGGCTGCTGTATTTGGAAACGTTGGAACAATGATGATGTTTAGAATTGGCGGAACAGATGCTGAGATTCTTGTAAAGGAATTTGAGCCTCAATTTATGGAAGAAGATTTAGTAAACCTTGGAAAGTATGATGTTTATATGAAGCTAATGATTGATGGTGTTGCTTCTACTCCTTTTTCCGCAACAACTTTGCCGCCCATAGAAGGAAAAACAGAGAATAAAGAAAAAGTTATTCAATCTACACGCGAGAGGTACTCAACAGATCTTGCTATTGTGGAGGAAAAAATTTCTCGATGGACAGAAGCAGGTAGGGCTCCAGAGGATGATGGAAGAGATAATAATAATTCTAGAACGCCGGCACGTAATCAAAATAATTCTTTTAGTCCGCGTGCGGATCGCAGTATTCCGTCTCCTCAAACAAGAGCAAATCCAGCTCCTGCTCCAGCTGCAATAAATCAAGTTGTAAGAGCAGAAACTAATCATTCTACAGAAGATCATTCAGAAGATGAAGATAAAGATATGCCTTTTTCCGCAAAATGCGATGTGTGCGGATCTGAGGCAAAACTTTCATTTCAGCCAGATGGCAAACGTCCCATCTATTGCAAATCATGTTTAAAGAAAGTTCGCAGCGGAGAGATTCCAAAGCTTGAACAAAAGCAAGATAATAATAGGAACAAAGATTCAAGATCAGAAAAAAAACCAGCATCAAAACCAAGTATTCCTGGCTCAGAAAAAATTGATACAGGTCCAACGCTAACGCTGGATAACGCACTTTCCCAAGGAGTGCAAAAGTTCCAAGGATAAAATAAAAAATGTTTGAAACAAAAAAACAACCAATAGACCCAATAGCATGCAAAATGCCCAAGTCCATAGAAGAGCAATCTGAAATGGGCGAGCTTAATTTACAATCTTCTGATTCTATAACATGGAGAATATTTCGCATAATGAGCGAGTTTGTAAGCGGGTTTCAGTTTATAGG
Organism: uncultured Gammaproteobacteria bacterium; assembly: GCA_964642355.1. Taxonomy (GTDB): domain Bacteria; phylum Patescibacteriota; class Patescibacteriia; order UBA2169; family UBA2169; genus UBA2169. The sequence goes on along the minus strand of CAZXOU010000053.1, from coordinate 5,170 downwards.
TCAATACGAAAAAGTTGTTACTATGTTTGGTTCTGCTAGGTTTGAAAAAGAATCAAAATATTATACTGCAGCGTACGAGCTAGCATTAAAAATCGGAAAATCTGGATATAATGTTGTTACAGGAGGTGGTCCTGGAATTATGGAGGCAGGAAACAAAGGCGCCAAAGAAGCAAATGTAGCTTCTATTGGATTAAATATTCAACTGCCGTTTGAACAGCGTATTAATAGATATGTAACACGTGGTGTAGGGTTTCATTATTTTTTTACTCGCAAAGTTATGCTTTCCGCCAGTGGGCAAGCATACGTGTTTTTTCCTGGTGGATTTGGAACTTTAGATGAGTTTTTTGAAATTATTACTTTGATCCAAACTAAAAAAATGGAGCGCATTCCAGTTGTGCTTTATGGAAAAGATTTTTGGAAGCCTTTGGCTAAATTTATAGATGAGGTTGTGTACTACGAGTTCAAGGCAGTAGATGAAAAAAATATGGAGATTTACCAAATTGTTGATTCAGCAGAAGAAGCATTAAAGATAATAAAAAAATCAAAACCAAGATCTGATTTTTAATACAATTGACATCCATAAGTAGGCTGGCGTATAGTTAATGTCAGTTGATTTTTGTATGAAAGAAAAACTAACAATAAATGATCGTGTATATGGCGAATGGGAAATTGATGATCCCTTGGCTCTTGCTTTAATTGAGTTGGCTGCTTTTGAGAGGCTTTTTAAAGTTGGACAATATGGATCATATTGGTTTGGCATGCCAGAGGCAGATGTTAATCGCGCGGAACATTCTTTGGGTGTGTACTATTTACTAAAACATTTTGGGGCAACTCGCGAGGAACAAATTGCAGGGTTGTTACATGATATATCACACACTGTTTTTTCTCATGTAATTGATTATGCGTTTGGCGATCCAACCAAGCAAGAACATCAAGATAAATCCCACTTATCCATAATTCAGCAAGATTCTATACGTGATTTACTAGTTAATGCAGGATTTGATTACGTTAAAATAGCAGATCTTGAATCTTTTCCGCTTTTAGATCGTGAGTTACCGGATTTATGTTGCGACAGATTAGATTATTTTTTGAGAGATTCAGTTTGCTACGGAAAAATTTCTCCACAGGAAGCTAATGGAATTCTTTCCCATATATCATACACTGGGCGAATGTTTGTTGTGGATGACCCTAATATTGCTCGTTTTATGTCAATTCATTCAGTGCATATGACAGAACAGTATTGGGGTCCTCCTTTTGGTTGCTTTATGTTCGAGAAAACCGCAGAAGCTTTACGAAGAGGCTTGGATCTGAATATTATCACTGAAAAAGATTTTTATAGAGATGATTTTGAGGTTTGGGATATGCTTAAGCAGTCTAAAGATGAAATGATATCTAAGTCATTGGCTGATGTAGAGAATATAAAATCTCTTAAATTATGTTTAGATGAAAATGATTATGAATACCATATTACTGCTAAATTTAGAGGAATTGATCCTCCAGTATTAGTAAATAATTCTGTCAGAAGAGTTAGTGATATTTTTCCGGAAGTTACGGACATATTTAACAAATCCAAAGAAATGTATAAAAAGGGTTATTATATTAAAATAATTAGAGATTAATTGACAGATTGTTTTGTTTTGATATACTTTTTTGCGAATGCTCATCTATAAAGGAGGAGTACTATGAGCGATAAAAAAAAGCCGACAAAAAAGAGGACCAGCGTACCTAGAGGCATCAGTACTGTGTATGGGGCTTTACTACCCTTCACTGGTGTAGGTCTTGGCAGGAAATGGGGAGCCGAAAAAAAACCAAGAAGTAGGCTTCTGAAACAGCTCCACTAAGAGCCCTTTGCGATCAAATCGGTCAATAAGGGTTCTTTTTTTTGACTTGAATTGTAACGCAAGTTATGCTTTAATCATTAGTTATGAAAAATAATAATAAAACAATCGCAGTTGCAATGAGCGGTGGAGTGGACTCATCCGTAAGTGCAGCTATCTTAAAAGAACAAGACTACAATGTAGTTGGATTTTTCATGAAAAATTTTGGTGACACATTTGGATTAAAAGTAGAAGAATGTCCTTGGCTGCAAGATAGGGAGGATGCTATGCGCGTTGCAGCTAAACTTGATATTCCTTTCCATACATTGGATTTTGAAGAAGAATACAAAAATCAAGTATTAGATTATTTTTTCAAAGAATATGAAGCTGGCAGGACTCCAAATCCGGATATTATGTGCAATTCCCAAATTAAGTTTGGAGTATTTTTAGATAAAGCTCTTGCGCTCGGAGCAGACGCAATTGCAACTGGCCATTATGTTCGAAAGAGCGATGATCATCAACTTTTAAAGGGAGTTGATGAAAACAAAGATCAATCATATTTTTTGTATCGCTTAAATCAAAAACAATTATCAAAGGCAATGTTTCCTGTGGGTGAATTTGAAAAGCCAAAGGTTAGAGAGCTAGCAAAAAAGTTCAATCTGCCAAATCATGATAAGCGCGATTCACAAGGAGTGTGTTTTATCGGACATATTGATTTACAGAAATTTTTATCACAAAAGATCAAAGAAAAGCCTGGAGATATTGTCACATCCGAAGGAGAGAAAATAGGCAAGCATTCGGGATTATTCTGGTATACCATTGGTCAGCGAAAGGGTGTTAATATTGGCGGTATTGGGCCTTTTTACGTCGTAGAACGCGATTTTAAGGCTAATAAGCTCATTGTTAGCAATAATGCGAAAGACGAGCAATTATACACAAAATCAGTCAAAATAAGTGATATAAATTGGATTAGCGGAAAAGAACCAGATTTATCTAAGTCATATGAAGGAAGAGTTAGATATCGCGAAAAATTAAGCAAGTGCAATATCAAAAAAATTGATTCTAGGTATCAAGTTGAATTCAAAGAACCTCAATGGGCGGTAGCAAGCGGTCAATCAGTTGTCATATACAATAAAGATGTGTGTTTAGGCGGAGGTATTGTCATATAGCTATATTTTCGGTATTATCACTGCATGACAGCAAAAGAATTACGCGAAAAATATTTTGAATTTTTTAAGGAAAAGAATCACAAATTAATTGATTCTGGTTCTTAGGTTCCGGAAAATGATCCAACTGTTTTGTTTACAACAGCTGGAATGCATCCTTTAGTTCTGTATTTAATGGGGGAGGCTCATCCGCAAGGAAAGCGCATAGTTAATGTGCAAAAATGTGTAAGAACTGGAGACATAGAAGAAGTTGGCGATACAACTCATTTAACTTTTTTTGAGATGCTTGGAAACTGGTCTTTAGGAGATTACTTTAAAGAGGATTCAATTGCTTGGAGTTGGGAGTTTTTAACTAGTAAAAAATGGCTTAAAATTGATCCTGAAAAATTATATATCACAGTGTACGAGGGAGATGACGAGGTTCCTAAAGACGAAGAATCAATTAAGATTTGGCAAGAACAATTCAAAAGTGTTGATATGGAGGCAATTGAGGGAGAGCGAATTTTTCCTTTAGGACGAGAAGATAACTGGTGGGGGCCAGCTGGTAAAACCGGTCCATGCGGCCCAGATACAGAAATTTTTTATGATACAGGTAAAAAAGAGTGTGATATAAATTGCCAGCCAGGATGTTCGTGCGGTAAGTACGTGGAAATCTGGAATAATGTGTTCATGGAATATAATAAGTTAGCAGATGGAACCTACGAGCCTTTAAAGCAGAAAAATGTTGACACAGGAATGGGAGTAGAGCGTACGGTCGCAGTTTTAAATGGAACTGATTCGGTATTTGATACAGATGAGTTGAAATCAATAATTGAAGTATTGGAAATCAATAGTAATAAATCATACAAAGATGAAGCTAAGGCTTTTCATATTATAGTTGATCATTTTAGAGCTGCAGTGATGATGATTGCGGACGGAGTAACTCCTTCTAATGCTGAACAAGGATATATACTTCGCAGATTAATACGGCGCGCAATTAGGTATGGAATACAAATTACTGACAAGTCTTACATTCATGACGTGGTAATGAAGATTGTGGATATATCAGCTGAGCAATATCCAGAAGTTGGAAATGGAGATGATGTGATGAAAGTTATCTCTAACGAAGAAGAAAAGTTCGCAAAAACATTAACCAAAGGTTTAAAAAAGTTTAATGATTTAGTTGCATCAGAAAAAGCAAAAGACAGAATTATAGATGCAAAAAATGCTTTTGATTTATTCCAGACATATGGCTTTCCTTTGGAAATGACTCAAGAGCTTGCAGGAGAACATAATTTAGATGTTGATGAAAAGGGCTTTTATAAAGAGTTTAGCAAGCATCAAGAAGTTTCACGAACAGATGAAAAATTTGCAGGCGGATTAGCAGATCATTCGGAAATGTCTACAAAATATCACACAACTACTCATTTATTACACGCGGGTCTACGTAAAGTGTTGGGCGATCACGTTGAACAAAAGGGGAGTAATATTACAGAAAAGAGAATGCGTTTTGATTTTTCTCACCCAGATAAAATGACAGAAGAAGAAATCAAACAAGTTGAAGATTTTGTAAATGATGCCATTAAGAAAGATCACCGAGTAAGTTTTTCTGAAATGACTGTAGAAGAAGCAAAAAAGAAAGGCGCTCTTGGATTATTTGAATCTAAGTATGGAGATAAAGTTAAACTATATTCAATTGGTGATATTAGTCACGAGATTTGCGGAGGCCCTCATGTAGAAAATACTGGAGTTCTTGGGGCGTTTAAAATATCTAAGGAGCAGTCAGCATCTGCTGGAATTCGTAGGATTAAGGCTGTTTTGGGATAAAAAAAACCTGTCCCGAGGGGTCGAGACAGGTGGTTATTGCGAAATTTGAAGCATTGCATATGCCAATGCCGTTTGCATTAGTACGATTAGTAGCACAATGGAAAATTTTCGTGCTACGAAATCCATAATGGGAAAAAGCGAGCACAGAAAGTCACACAAGGTAGAGCATTGATAGTTTTGGTGGTACTTGCTCGCCTCTTTGATTGAGATGTGTTTTTTTCGAGCAATTATATGTGTTATTAGACACATAGCTATGCCCACGAGTACAGACGTCATTCCTATAAATAGGAATACGCATACAAATATCATCTTGATCCTTTCTTGGAGATGATTCCAGCAACGGGAGGGGAGTTCCCGTTGCTGGTGTTTTGAGGAACGACT
>CAZXOU010000052.1:0-6235 GCA_964642355.1 uncultured Gammaproteobacteria bacterium | reverse complement strand
CGATATATGGAATGTTTTCGTAAAATATACTAAAATAGGTATGATATATGGAATATTAGATATATTTTATGGGAGGGGATCTTATAGCTATTTTACGCCGAGAAATGGAGTTGCGCAACTATAGCGCAACAACTATTAAGGCATATACAGGTGTTGTAAGAGATATGTATAACTATCTCAATAAGCCGTTGCGCACTATATCAATTGAGGATGTAAAGACATATCTTATCACAAAACAACAATCAGGGCTTTCTAGCCAAACTATAGCACTATATGCTAATGCTATAAATTTTTTATATACGGAAATTTATAATAGTGATGATTTTGAGAAGATTCGCCACCCAAAGAGGAGTAAAAAATTACCTGTAGTTTTGAGTAGAAGCGAGCTTCGCACACTATTTGCTCAAACTCAAAATATAAAACATCAAGTATTAATGGAACTTGCGTACGCAGCAGGGTTGCGAGTTAGCGAGGTAGTTCGCGTACGTGTTCAGGATATTGATATTTCTGAATTAACACTTGTAGTTCGACAAGGTAAAGGAAGTAAAGATCGCCTTACTGTAATATCAAATAATCTTGTTCCTAAATTGCGATCACTTATGGCAGAAAAAGAAGCACATGATTATATTTTTATAAGTGAACGAGGAGGACATGTAACAGAGGCAACTGCACAAAAGGTGTTATACGCGTGCCTTAAAAAATCAGGTATTACCAAACCCGCAAGCTTTCATTCGCTTAGGCATTCATTTGCTACTCATCTATTGGAAAATGGAACAGATGTCAGGTATGTTCAGGAGTTGCTTGGGCATCAAAATATTCGAACAACTCAAATATATACAAAAGTTACTAATCCAAGCATAAAAAAAATTAAAAGTCCATTGTGATAAATCGCCGTATATAGTACTATATACATTGTTCGCATTATAAATTAATAGTATTGACATTGTATTGCATTTGCAGTACAATAATAGTATTACTATTTAATTAAATATTATGCAGTCAACACAATTGCAAGTTAGGATGGATTTAAAAACTAAGCGCGATGCTCAAAAAGTGCTGGCCAATCTTGGTATGGATGCAAGTACTGCGGTTAAGGTTTTGTTTAAGCAGATTGCCATCACTAAATCATTTCCTGTTGATATTAGGGATGAGAATGGGTTTAGCCCAAGAGCAGCGAAGGAATTGATGGAGGCAATAAAGGATGCCGAAAACAGTACAGAGGTGTTTAATAGCGCGGAAGAGGTTCTTGAAGATGCATTGAAATAGGGTATGTACTCTATATATCGAGCGTCTAAATTTCGAAAGGAATTAAAACAGCTTTCAAGGAATCCGTATTTCAAAAAAGATATTTTTTTATTTGCAGTGAAGGTGTTTGCGAAAGGAAAACTGCTTGAGCCTAAATATAATAATCATAAATTAACGGGAAAATATTTAGGATATCACGAGTGCCATTTGCAGCCTGATATATTATTAATTTATAAAGTTGATCACGATCTGCGCACATTGCGGCTAGCTAGAATAGGATCTCATTCAGATTTATTTAGATAATTACATTAATATGTTTAACCAAACTAAACTCAAAAATGGAATAAAAGTAATTTTTTCTTCTCAAACCGCAACACGTGCAGTTAGTATTTTAGTACTCGTAAAAGTTGGATCTCGTTTTGAAAGTTCTGCAAACAGCGGTATATCACATTTTGTGGAACATCTTTTGTTCAAAGGAACAAAAAAGCGACCAAACACGCAGATTATATCCCAAGAGCTGGATTCTATTGGTGCGGATTTTAATGCTTTTACTGGCAAAGAAAAAACTGGATATTATATTAAGGCAGAATCATCTAACTTAGAAGGTCTAATAGATCTGTTAAGTGACATGACAAAGAATTCTATTTTTGCACAAGAAGAGATAGAGCGAGAGCGCGGAACAATCTTGGAAGAAATAAATATGTACGAGGATAATCCAATGGCAAAGATAGGGGATTTTTTTGAAGAAGATATGTATGGAAAAAATACCGCCTTAGGTAGACATGTAATTGGAACGCCGACCCACATCAAAGAGATGACAAGAGCCCAAATTACAAGCTATTGGAAAAAGCATTATAATGCAAACAATATTGTAATTGCAGTTGCAGGAAATTTTAACCAAAAAAAAGCTAAAGAATTATTAGGGCAATCTTTTGGCGACATTAATCAAGGCAAAAAGAATTCAGTAAAAGTTCAAAATAAACTAATCACTAAATCAGATCTTGTTGCGCATCATAAAAAAACAAGCCAAGCGCATTTAGTAATGGGATTTCCAGGAATACATGATGAGCATAAAGACAGATATGCATTAGCTTTGCTTTCCACAGTTCTTGGCGGGAATATGAGTTCCAGATTATTTATCCAAGTTCGCGAACGCTTAGGCTTGTGCTATTTTATTAGATCTGGTGTGGATACAATGGAAGACACAGGATCATTCTATATTCAAGCAGGTTTGGACCTAAAAAAAATGGATAAAGCTTTAACCGCAATTAGTGTAGAGCTAAAGGATATAAAAGATAATAGTGTTACAAAAGATGAGTTGCAAAAAGCAAAACAATTTGTAAAAGGCAAAATGGCGCTCTCTTACGAAGATTCTTTGGAAGTTGCTTCGTTTTACGGTGGTCAAGTACTCTCATACAAAGATATTTTGACCCCAGAACAGGTGTATAAAAAGGTAGAAAAAGTCAGTTTAAAAGATATTAAACGCGTTGCAAATATGATTATTGATAAGAAGCGAGTGCATATTTCAACTCTTAGTCCTAATCGCGATATTAATAAATTTGGCAAGTTTTTAAATTTTTAGTATAATATAAGGGTATGGCAACAAACCCTTTAGCAGATCCAAAAGATAGTTTAACTATCCATATCTCATCAATGAGCCTTCTTAAAGTTTTGGCTGTTTTAGCTATTCTGGCTTTTTTGTATATGGTGTGGGATATTATTGTTTTGTTGTTTATTTCCTTGATTTTTGCGGCTTCCCTAGGGCCTTCAATAAATTGGATGGAGCAGAAAAAAATACCTCGCGCAGCAGGAATTTTGTTGATTTATGTAGTCCTTGTTTTTGTTTTAAGTTTAGTAGTTGTACTTATTATACCTCCTATCACAGAGCAAGTTGATCAGCTAGCTGCGACTTTCCCATTTTATTATGAACGATTCTTTGAATTGTTTGGTAGTTTAAGTATAGAGAATGATATTAGCCAAACCTTGCAAGGAAGCTTGCAATCTGTTGGGCAAACACTTTCTGGCTATACTGGAAGTGTTGTAAATACAGTATCTGGAATTTTTGGTGGGTTAACAACATTCTTATTAGTTCTGGTACTTACATTTTATTTCTCCGTTAAAAAGGATGGTTTAAAATATTTTGTAAGGTCTGTAACCCCTCTTAAATATCATAAGTACACAATGAATATGTTTATTCGTGTGCAAGATAAATTAGGATTGTGGTTGCGCGGGCAATTATTGTTATCTGGAATTATTTTTGTTGTAACATGGGTTGGATTGATGATACTTGGTGTTAAATATGCATTAGTCTTAGCTTTGATTGCAGGAATAACAGAAGTTATTCCATTTATAGGGCCAATTATAGGTGCTATTCCAGCTGTGTTCTTAGCATTTTTGCAATCACCACTTAAAGCGCTTCTGGTTGTTATACTATACCTTGTAATTCAGCAGTTAGAGGGAAATGTAATTGTTCCGAAAGTAATGCAAAAAACAGTTGGATTAAATCCAATTGTCGTAATAGTGGTAATTTTAGTTGGCGCAAAAGTTGCAGGTATATTAGGGGCTTTGCTTTCTATTCCAGTTGCAGTTACATTAATGACAGTTGCAGGCGATTGGTTCGGCATAGTTGGCGAAGAAATACGAGGTGAAAAAGCCTAATCAAATTAAAGTCTGAATACAGAAAGACCTTGAATTTTAGGGTCTTTTTTGATAGTATGCACATACTATGTCTAAGCAATTTTATATCACAACTCCAATATACTATGTGAACGCAAAACCGCACATAGGCCACGCATATACAACGCTCGGAGCGGATGTAATTTCGAGGTGGCATAAATTACAAGGAGAAGATGCATATTTTTTAACTGGAACAGATGAGCATGGTGCAAAGGTTGCAGAAGCTGCTGACGTTGCAAAAAAAGAACCACAAGTATTTACAGATGAGATTGCAGAGACATTTGAATCTGCTTGGAAAAATTTAAATATTCAAAATACTGACTTCATAAGGACGACCGAGGAACGTCACAAAAAAGGAGTTGCAAAGTTTTTAGAAGAACTAAAAGATAAAGGTGTATTATACGAAGGTGAGTATACTGGTTTGTATTGCACAGGATGCGAAAGTTTTATTACAGAAAAAGAACTGATTGATGGAAAATGTCCGCATCACAACAAAGTGCCAGAGAAAGTAACAGAGAAGAATTGGTTTTTTAAATTATCAGATTATTTAGAAGAAATAAAAAAGAAAGTTGAAACAGACGAAATAAAAATTCAGCCAGATTTTGCAAAAAAAGAAGTACTTGGATTGCTTAAACAAGGTTTGGAGGATTTTTCCGTAACGCGAGAAAATGTAGACTGGGGAATTAAACTGCCTTGGGATGATAACCAAACTATATATGTATGGGTAGAGGCTTTGCAAAACTATATTACTGCATCAGATTACAATGGAGAGAAAGCTCCTTGGCCTGCAGATGTTCATCTCATAGGAAAAGATATAATCAAATTCCATTGTGTATATTGGCCTGCAATGCTTTTAGCTGCAGGATTAGATTTGCCAAAAGAATTATTTGTACATGGATTTTTTACTATAGACGGAGAAAAAATGTCAAAATCTTTGGGAAATGTAATTGATCCTAATGATTTGGTAAAAGACTATGGAGTAGATGGCGCGCGGTATTTAATCCTTTCGCAATTTCCTTTTGGACAAGATGGGGATGTTAAAGCAGAAAAATTTACAGAGCAATATAATTCTGCGCTCGCAAATGGAATAGGAAATGTAGTTTTTCGCGTTTCAAATTTACTAGAAAAAGACAGCATCAAGATTGATATCAAGCAAGGCAGCGATAAAGATCTCAAAGATAGAGTTTCTAAAGCTTTTGAAAAACATGCTTTGCATGAGGTTTTGAATATTCTCTGGAGCGAGCTTACTGTTGTAGATGAAACCCTTGAAAAGGAAAAACCTTGGGAATTGGATGACGTAGAAGAGAAAAAGAAGATTTTAGAGCCTCTCGCACAAAAGATTCTTAATGTTGCAGATTTACTTCAGCCGTTCTTACCGGAAAGTTCAAAGCAGATTATTGAGCAGTTTGGTTCTAAAAGTATTAAAAAGGGTAAGCCTTTGTTTCCAAGAAAATAAATTGACATATAGCAATAATCTTGTAACATACATATTAGGAGTATGTCCTTTTGTTCTGCAATCCTGCAGAACTTTTCCAAGGAGGTGCACAATACCACATCCCGGTATTAGACCTGGTCAGGATGGTCGCGCCATGATGCCCATTATTCCTTCGCCTGCAGGTGGAGGAAATGACGAAAGTTCGGGTCCGCGAACTGATATCAGGTACAGGCCCACAGAGCTCACCAAAAGGGTGAAGGCTCGGATGGCAAGCTTGGACCGCAACCAGTCCATGCGGTTTAAGCAGGCCAACCTTCAGTGACCAGGAGTCACGGGTTTGCACAAAAAGTCTTGTCTCAATTCCACATGGATGCGAGACAAGACTTTTTTCTTTGCCTAGTATTTGATATAATGTATTTAAGCATATGTTAATTATTGATTACATTTTACTTATCATCCTAGGGTATTTTACGCTATGGGGATTTAGAAAGGGTCTTATTCGAGCCGTAGGTGGGGTTGTTGGAATGGTTGGTGCAGTTGTTATTGCAAGTAGATTTTTTGAAGGGTTTGCTGATAAGATTGCTCCTATAATCGGATTTGAAAATAATATGAATCTTGCGCGAATGATTTCGTTTGTGGTTCTTTTGCTTGCGGTTAATTATGCGGTTTCATTTATTGTTGCTATTGTAGAGCGAATATATAAATCTGTTGCTGTATTGCCTTTTATGAGATTAGGAAATCGCTTGTTAGGTGCTGCACTTGGTTTGACTAAAGCTTCAATTTTAATCGGATTAGTACTTTACTTTGCAGCCAGGTTCCCGTTCGGCTCTATTGTGGAAAGTTTTTTTGAGGATTCAAAGGTTGCGCCAATTGTTTTGC
>CAZXOU010000051.1:0-6336 GCA_964642355.1 uncultured Gammaproteobacteria bacterium | reverse complement strand
CAACATACAGATGTATTGGTTGTAGAAAATATGGTTGGGCACAAGTTAGGAGAGTTTTCACCAACACGTAAGTTTGCTAGACATGGAGGTAGAATGCAAAAAGAACAAGAACAAGCAGATGCACAAGCAACCCAAGCGCCTGGCGCAGAAGCCAAATCAGAGCCTTCTAAAGAATAAATAATTATATGGAAGTAAAAGCACAAGCAAAATTTCAGAGAATTTCACCGAAAAAAGTTCGGCTTGTTGCTGATGTTGTTCGTAATATGAAAGTTTCGGAAGCTCAAACGCAACTTGGGGTTTCTACAAAAAAGGCAGCGCCAATGGTTTTGAAGCTTTTAAAAAGTGCAATAGCAAATGCAAAAAATAATAATAAATTAGCAGAAGATAGTCTTTTTGTCACTCAATCATATGTAGATGAAGGCCCAACATTAAAAAGATGGAAGCCTCGTGCATTTGGAAGAGCAGCTCCTATACGCAAAAGAACCAGCCATATAACTATTGTGGTGGGTGATAAACCCGCCCAAGGCGGGTCCGCCTCGGGCGGAAAGGATTCAAAGACCGTGAAATCCACCAATAATACTAAAAAGCAGACTAAATAATATGGGACAGAAAATACATCCAAAAAATTTCAGGCTTGGAGTTATAGAAGATTGGCAATCAAAATGGTTTGCTCCAGGAAATTCATACAGAACTTATCTCCAGCAAGATATTAAGATCAGGCGTTTTCTTTTAAAGAAGCTTGCGGAAGCACGCGTAGAAATGATCGGTATTGAGCGTGGAGGAAAAGGAGATGAAGTAAGCATAAATATTCACACAGCAAAGCCTGGTATGGTAATTGGAAGAGGTGGAGAAGGAATTGAAGAACTTAAAAAAGAAGTAGAAAAATCTGTTGTTGGAAACGGTACAAAAGTAAAGATCAATATACACGAGATTAGGCAAAGCAATCTTTCTGCTGGCGTAGTTGCGCAGAACATAACATCTGATCTTACCAGAAGAATGCCTTATCGTAGAGCTGTAAAACAAGCCCTAGAGAATGTTAAAAAAGCAGGTGCAAAAGGAGTTAAGGTTAGGGTTAAAGGAAGGCTGAATGGTGCAGAAATTGCTCGTACAGAAACACTAAGTTGGGGATCTATACCTTTACACACATTACGTGCAAATATTGATTATGCATTATCAGAAGCACAGACAACTTATGGTGTAATTGGTGTAATGGTTTGGATTTACAAAGGAGAGGTTTTGGATGACCAAGATAAAGAGGAAAAGAGTGGATCTGATGATGTGTTAAAACAAATTAAGAAAATAACTAAGGATAAAAAATCTTAAGTATGTTACAGCCACGTAAAGTAAAATACAGAAAGTCCCAAAAGGGGAGATTACGAGGAAAAGCTGCTCGAAAGACCAGCTTAAGCTTTGGTGCGTATGGATTAAAAGCCATTACAAGCAGCTGGATTTCTTCTAGACAAATAGAATCAGCTAGGCGTGCTATGACTAGGTATGTTCAGCGTGGTGGAAAAATCTGGATTAGAATTTTTCCAGACAAGCCAGTAACAGCAAAAGGATCAGAAGTTCCTATGGGAAGTGGAAAAGGAAATGTGGATAGATATGTAGCCCCAGTACAGCGTGGAACAGTATTGTTTGAAATGGATGGAGTAGAAAAAGAAGTCGCAGAAAAAGCAATGAGCTTAGCAGCATATAAATTGCCATGCAAGACAAGATTTATTGAAAAAGAATAAATTTATATGAAATGGATTGATATTAAAAATAAGCAAATGGATGTGTTAGAAAAAGATCTTGCAGAAGCTCGCTCAAAGATTGTTGATTTTAAATTTAAAGTTCAATCTGGCGCTCTAAAGCAAGTTCACGAGATTGGAAAAGTAAAAAAAGATATTGCAATGATCTTGACAAGAATGCATTCATTAAAGCATAATGATAAGTCTCAAAAGACTAACGAATAATATTATATGACTGAAGTTGAAAAGAAAATTAAACGAAGATTCCAAGGGGTTGTTGTAAGCACTGCCATGCAGAGCACTGTTATGGTTCGTATAGATAGAGTAAAGATCCACCCAAGATATCGTAAGCGTTACACAGTAAGTAAGCGTTATGCTTGTGATTATCGCGGAGATGATTTAAATATTGGTGATAAAGTAACAATAGAAGAGATTCGTCCAATTTCAAAAACAAAGCGATGGCGAGTTATTGATAATCAGTCTAAGGAGTCTTAAGTATGGTTCAGTTCATGTCACGAATGAATTCAGCTGATAATACTGGTGCAAAACAATTGCAGTGTATTACCGTGCTTGGTGGTAACAAAAAGCGGTATGCTAAAATTGGTGATGTAATGACTCTTGTTGTGAAAGTTGCTCAACCTCACTCCATGGTAAAAAAAGGTGATGTTGTCCAAGGAGTATTAGTAAGAAGCAGAAAAGAAGTTCGTAGAAAAGATGGATCTTATATCAGATTTGATGAAAACGCAGCTGTGCTTTTAACAGAAAAAGGTTCAAAAGATCCGCGTGGTACCCGAATATTCGGTCCGGTTGCAAGAGAACTGCGTACTAAAGGATTTACAAAAATTATTTCATTAGCTCCAGAAGTATTATAGATATGCGAATTAAAAAAGGTGACACAATTAAAGTTATTGCTGGAAAAGACAACGGCAAAACAGGAAAAGTACTGCAAGTACTTCCTGGGATTGGCCGTGTTTCTGTGGAGGGAGTAAATGTGCTTTCAAAGCATTTGCGATCACAGAAAAAAGAACAGCAAGGGCAAAAAGTTGAGTTTCCTTCACCAATTCAAATATCTAATGTGATGCTTGTGTGTTCACAATGTGGCAAAACTACTAGAGTTGCTCACACAATGAGCGAAGACAAGAAAACAAAACATAGAAGTTGTAAAAAGTGCGGAGTGCAGATCTAGATGCCAAAGCGCAGATTTAAATATGTATAGTTCAATCTCAACAATTTATAAAGAAAAAATTCTTCCAAAAAGAGAAGAGTTGTTTAGCGTAAAAAATTTACATGCAACGCCTAGCATAGAAAAAGTAGTAATCAATGCCAGAATAAAAAAAGGCGGTAATGTTTCAGAGGAAAAAGCTTTGGATACAATTTCAAAAATTACTGGACAAATTGGCAATGCCACCAAAGCTCGCATTTCAATTTCTAATTTTAAAATCAGAGAAGGTGAAACAGTTGGAGCAAAAGTTACATTAAGAGGACAGCGAGCAAATGATTTTCTGGACAGATTAACTCAAATTACACTACCGCGTGTTCGTGACTTTAGCGGGCTCTCACCCAAAGCTTTTGACGGAAAAGGTAATTATACAATTGGATTAAATGAGCATAATGCATTTCCAGAAGTAGCAGGTGACGATGTTGCACAGCTTCATGGAATAGAAATTACAATTGTAACAACAGCAAATAATAACAAAGACGGTTTAACTTTACTAAAAGAATTAGGATTTCCATTTAAAAAAGATAATCAAAAAGAATAACTATATATGGCAAGAACAGCATTAAAAGTAAAGGCTAGCAGAAAACCCAAGTTTTCCACTCGTAAAATTCGGAGATGTTGGAAGTGTGGCAGAAATCGCGGTTATATGAGAGATTTTGATTTATGCAGAATTTGTTTCCGCGAATTAGCAAGAAAAGGTGAATTACCTGGAGTTAAAAAATCTAGCTGGTAAATATATGATGACAGATCCAATAGCAGACATGTTAACACGAATTCGTAATGGGCTTAGAGCAAAGCACCAAAAGGTTGTTGTGCCTAATAGTAAGCTTAAGTTTAGCCTTGCTCAACTTTTGGCAAAAGAGAAGTTTTTGGGAGATGTAAAAGAAGTAGATGTTTCTGGAAAGTCTCATATAGAAATTGAACTTGCATACAATGGAGAAGGAGCTCCGAAAATTGAGCATGTTTCCAGAGTAAGTAAGCCAGGTTTAAGAGTGTATGCCCGCAAAGATGAATTACCTAATGTGTTAAATGGATATGGTATTGCAGTTATTTCAACCCCAGCTGGCCTATTAACTAATAATGAAGCACGAAAGCGCGGCCTAGGCGGCGAAGTCGTTTGCCAAATTTACTAATATGTCTAGAATAGGAAAACAACCTATAGAGCTTGCAGACGGAGTAAATATATCCATTAATGATGGTGTGGTTAATATTAAAGGAACAAAAGGAGAGCTTAATGTTCCTATACCACCTAAAGTTAATGTAGAAGAAAAAGACAACTCTTTGGTTGTAAGTGTTCCAAAACCAGAAGACACAAGGCAAGCAGCTTTTTGGGGATTGGCTCGTAGTCTTCTTTCTAACGCAGTTCTTGGTGTAACCGAAGGATACGAAAAAAAGTTAGAGATAAATGGAGTTGGATACAAAGTTGCGTTACAAGGTAAAAAATTAGTTTTAAATGTTGGATATTCACACCCAGTAGAGTTTGATTTGCCAGAAGGAATTGATGCAAATGTAGAAGCAAATGTAATAACTATTTCCGGAATAGACAAACAGTTAGTTGGCGAAGTTGCGGCTAACATTAGAAAAATAAGAAAGCCAGAACCTTATAAAGGAAAAGGTATTAAATATGATGATGAACAGATAAGACGCAAGGTTGGTAAAGTAGTAAAGGGCGCTGAAGCATAATTATATGACAACTACAAAGAAACAATTACAGGCAAACCGAAGGCAATCAAGGGTTAACAGCACTACAAGTTCTGGAACTTCAAAGCGCCCAAGAATTTCTATAAAGGCTAGTTTAACTGGTATGTTTGTGCAGTTTATTGATGACTCAAAGGGAGCTACTCTTGTGTCTGGTTCAGACAAAGGATTAAAAGGTACAAAAACAGAGCGTGCAACACTATTAGGAGGAGTAATCGGAAAGAAAGCAATCGAAGCTGGTATCAAAACAGCAGTATTTAACAGAGGTCCAAAGCAGTATCATGGAAGGGTAAAAGCATTTGCAGAGGCGATTCGTAAAGCAGGATTAACTATTTAATATATGGCACCAGGAAAACAACACAACAAACGAGGGCGAGGAAGAGGCAGAGATAACGAAGTCAAAGATGAGTTTGATCAAGTAATTTTAGATTTGGCTCGTGTTACTCGTGTGATGGCAGGAGGTAAGCGAATGCGATTTAGAGCTACTGTTGCTATTGGAGACAAAAAAGATAGAATTGGCATTGGAATAGCAAAAGGAGCAGATGTACAGCTTGCTATTTCTAAGGCAACTAATGATGCCAAAAAACATCTTGTTAAAATTCCTATTACAGAAGAGGGAACTATTCCGCATACAGTTCGCATACGTGCTCATAGCGCGCAGCTGCTTTTAAAACCTGCTCCTCGTGGTACTGGAATTATTGCAGGAAGCGTTGTCCGGCAAATTTTTGAATTAACAGGTATTCATGATGTGGTAGGAAAGATCATGGGAACTGATAACAAGGTGAATAATGCAAAAACTCTTGTTGCTGGATTAACTGCTTTGCATAAGCCAAAGAAAGCAGAAGGAAAACCTGCTCCTGAGAAAAAAGAAGAGCCTAAGGAAGACAAAGAGAAGAAGGAATAATTATGGAATATACACTTTCTAAAATTAAGAGACCATCTAGCTTACGAAAAAAGAAAAAGCGTGTAGGACGTGGTAATGCATCTGGAAAAGGAACTTTTGCATCCAGAGGTCTTAAGGGTCAAAGGGCAAGAAGTGGTGGACGCCAAGGTATTGCCAAGCGTGCTGCTTTTCAACAGCTTTTAATTCGCACTCCAAAGTTGCGTGGTTTTAAACGTCAGTCAGATCCAATTGCAGTAATCAACCTAACAACTCTTAATGAGAATTTTAAAGATGGCGACACTGTAACAATCAAAGAACTACTTAACAAAGGATTAATTAGAAAAGCTAAAGGTGGCGTAAAAGTGCTTGGAAATGGTACAATAGACATTAAGCTTAACATAAAAGTGAATTATTGCTCCGAGGCTGCCAAAAAAGCTATTACAGCAGCTGGGGGTACTTGCGATACTATATGATTTCTCAAAAACTAAAGCAAATTTTTTCTACGCGTGATATCAGAAATGATATTTTGTTTGTGTTATTTGTTTTTGTAATATTTAGAATACTAGCTCATGTGCCAGTTCCAGGAGTTGATGTTGGCGGTTTACAAGCTTTTTTTAATTCAAATCAGATTCTTGGTCTATTAAATATACTAACTGGCGGAGGTTTGGAAAGTTTTTCTGTAGTCATGCTTGGTGTTGGGCCTTATATTACTTCATCCATCATCTTCCAGCTTTTGGGAATGATTGTTCCTAAATTTGAGGAAATGCAAAAAGAAGGGGAGCAAGGACGCCAAAAAATCAATCAAT
>CAZXOU010000050.1:0-6395 GCA_964642355.1 uncultured Gammaproteobacteria bacterium | reverse complement strand
GCACTGGTAATTTTTCTGTTTCCATATGGGTAAAATCAAGCAGTGCTACAAATCCAGCAGCTACGGATATTTTCCTTTCTATGATATCAACAGGCAATGCTGATCGATTTCAGTTGAGGTTTGGTACAGACGGTACTCTTGACTTATTTGCCAGCACTGATTCAGGAAGTACGTCTGATATTATCGATATAGCAGTTGACCTGTATGATGCAAACTGGCATCACGCGGTCGGTCAGAAAAATAACGGAATATGGGAGCTGTATGTTGATGGGGTTTTGATTGGCTCAACAGCGGTTACTAATGCCACAACTTTAGATATGGCAGAAGTGCATGTTGCTAACTGGTATACTGGTACAGCAAGTCTTTTTGAAGGTGCTTTAGATGAAGTCATGATTACTACAGAAGGTCTTACTTCCTCCCAAATCAAACACATCTACGAAACAGGAAAGCGGGCATTAGAAAGCGGTGTTGAGGGTGTTGCTCAAAACGATACTTCAGCGCACAGCGCGTTTAGGATTGGTTCAGGCGGGCCAAATGACGCAGACTATTCTGCTGGAGAATTTATAGGCTCTGTTTTGCAGTTATATGATGGCCCAGGAGGAGCAACATCAACGCGGTTTATAACGCAAACCGCGTCATCAACTAATGATAGATACATTCAGTTTACACCAGAACATAGCGCAGCAATCGCGGATTCAGATACATTCTCAATTGGGCCTAACTTAATCGCAGGCACAACAAACAGAGTAACAGCAATAGCAGTAGATGATTATGGCGACTTTATATACATAGGAACAACAGATAACGATGGAACAGATGGCTCTGTATCAAAAATAGCCTTAAGTAGCGATACATTAGTAGATGTATGGCATACAGATATAGGTAAAGTAGATGATAACTTGCAGCCATATGGAGGAGCATCAACAACAGCTATAAGTTTTGCGGATAACACGCTCGTAGTTAGCAATAATGCCGCAGCAGCAGGTGTCAGTGGAGATGGCGGCGCATTTTGGTCCGAAACCGCGGCAGAATCCCTAGACCGCAAACTTACCAAGCCAAAAAGCGTGTTTACTGTGATTGACAAGATTCAAGTGCCATATATTAACTCACCAACAGGAATTTTAACGTTTACCGCGTCTTCCACGGCCTTACAGGTACGTACTGCCACCACAGTCGCAGATACTCTGTTCCTACGTCCAAGTACAGATGGAAATATCCTGATTGGTGATGATTTAGAAAACGGTCTCTTTATTGAAGATGGAGGCAACGTCGGCATCGGCACAACAGCACCAAATGAATTATTAGAAGTAAACAAAGACCAAAATGCTGCAACAGGAATTATGGTTAATAACACCAATGCAGGTAATGCTGCTAGGTCAACATTAAGGTTAAATTCAGATGATAAAGAATTAAGATTAAACGCATGGGGTAGTGGAAACGGAGATTATGTAAGCATTGGTACAGTTACAGTTACTGACTTACTATTTCAAACACAAAATATTGATAGGATGATAATATCATCTACAGGCAACGTCGGCATTGGCACAACCACGCCATCTTCAGTTGCTGGAATAAACCGTTTTCTAGAAATTGATCACTCGTCAAACGCAGGGATAGTTCTAGACGTCAAGGGTTCCTCTCAGTGGGCAATGTATAATAGTAGCGGAACTTTGCAGTTTGTCAATAATGCAAACGCAGTATCATTAGCAATCACTTCAGCAGGCGATGTTGATATCAAAGGAGACTTACAGATAGATTACAGCGGAACAGCAACAACAAATGGTGTGTGCCATTCTGGTTCAGATTCAGATACAACTGCAGTAGATCGTGATCTTGTAGTATGTTCTGGTGCTCCTGGAGACGTTGCAGAATGGTATCCAATAACTAATGTATATAGTGCTGTGCCAAGTGTAGGAGATATAGTAGTAGTATCTAGCGAAACAGAAAGTTATGTAGAGCCTTTGTTTGATCCTAGAACAGGAATGGATACTGGCAAGACAGTAGATCGCACAATCTCTTCTGTTAGCCGAGCCAAAAAAGGAGTTCAAGCGCGCGTGCTTGGTATAGTTTCGGAAAATCCAAATCAAACTCTCGGACAAGCCGTAAGGGACACATTTAGCGATTCTGTTCCAGTTGCATTAACAGGAAGAGTTCCAGTAAAGATTAGCCTAGAAAATGGCGCTATAGTTCCTGGTGATTTACTTACTCTATCAAGTACTAAAGCTGGATATGCAACTAAACTTGTAGGATCTGGACAAGTAATTGGAATGTCGCTAGGATACACGGAAGCAGATATGAAAGGCCTAAGATTAATGGTAAATGTAAACCTATACTACCATTATGATGATGCTGGTATTGTGGGCATATTCAACACTAAGATTATTAATATCCAGCAGCAGATTGATGATCTTCGCGCCCGTGTGGAGGAATTAGAAAAATGGAAAGAAAATACTGAAGAAGATGAATAAAAACAATAAGGTTGACATATAACTTTAAGCTATATATTATATATATGTAGATTATTAATATATTTTTTTTATGACCAGCCAAGTTATTTTCAAAATTGATAAAAAAGTAAAAGAAAACGCTATGAGAAGAGCGCGTCGAGAAGGCATGCCGTTCGCATCAGTGCTAAAGCTAATAACCAAGGCATATGCAGAGGAACGGTTTAATATTGGTGTCACAGAGCCAGAACCAGAACCGTTCAACGAGAAAACTCGAAAGGAGCTCACCGAAGCATTAGAGGATATTAAGCATGGGCGCAATCTTTCTCCCGAGTTTGATGCCTCCGACATCAAGGGGATGGATGCATGGCTGAATTCCGTTGAGTCATGAAAATAATATACCATAGAAAGTTTGCAAAACAGTTTGCCAAATTGCCGACAAATGCCAAGGCGCGGTTTAGAGAGCGGCGGAGTTTATTCGTCAACGATTCGTTTCATCCACAGCTTAATAATCATTCAGTGGAAAGATCATTTCCGGGTTGTCGCAGCATAAATGTTACTGGCGATTTTAGGGCTATTTTTAAAGAGGAAGGCGAGGTAGTTACGTTCACAAACATTGGCACGCATTCAGATTTGTACGGTTAGGATATTATATGTTAGACGCGCTTAAAAGAGACAATAAACAAACAAACATAGATTGGGTGCATGTTCAGCGGGCATTAAATAATTTTTTGTCCAAATTTTTGAATATCTGGATATTGTTGCTGCTATTTTTAACTCCTTTAATGGTTGTAAGCTACGGGTATTCCTCTAGTACAATTCAAATGATTGTTGTAAGTATTATGGTTGTAATTGGCTGGATTGCTTGGTTTATGCGCGCGTTAGTTGCCAGGGAAAGAATTGATTGGAAAAGATTTAAAGGTGGCTGGGTTTTAGCAATATTATTTATTGCTATTTTAGCTGTTTCTTTATTTCGCGGAATAAATAGTTTAGATTTAGTAAATTCTACTGGGCCGTTTGCATGGTTAATAAGTATCTTGCTAGTTGTATTGTTATTGCAAGAGCTGGCAGGGAACAAAGGTAGAATAAGGTCTGCAATAATATCTATAATTTCTGGAGTATCTGTATTAGGAATCTTAATTTTAGTATTTTTTATATTGCGTTTACCAGAGTTTGTTGTGCCTTTGTTATCAGGAGGCTCATATTTAATTCAAGCTGGAATGTTTGCAATATTTTTTGCAATGCTCGCAATAGTTCGTACACTCACAACTGGCGTGAGAAAAAAAATTATTTTGGGAATAGGAATGCTTTTTTTAGCTGTAGCAGGCATATCAGTTGCAGATTTTGTACTTTCTAGCCCACAAACAATTCCTACCACAACTTCATGGATAAGATTATTAGATCATGGTATTCAGCAATATGCTATTTTAGGAGCAGGGCTCTCACAAGGCTTTACTGCTTTTTGGGAGCTTGCAGAGTTGGTGGATTTTAGAGAAAGTATAAATTTACCAGGATTTTCTAATACTTATGTCACATTACTGTGGGATGGCGGATTTGTGTTATTATTAGCTTTTGTAACTAGCACTTGGAGTATTGTAATTAGTGCTTTAGCGCGTTCTAAGTCTGCGCTTCACAAACTAAGCTCAAACGCGGTAGAACGCAGTTTATATACTATAATGCGTAATTTAGGCCTAAGTCTCGGAGCTTGGCTTATATTTTTGTGGTTTGTTCCTTTTAGTTTTTTGGTTTTATATATTACAGCCATATTATTGGTATTTGTAATTTTAACAATGTACCAGGAGCAGGCATCTGATCCGCGCCAAACAAGAACATGGCGCATTCAAGGCAAGCATGCATTGCAAGCAACACGAATACTTCTTTTAGCGCTGTTTATATTAACTATTTTTGGAATTGTAAGAATTTCTAATTTGCTAAATGCGCGATTATTAGTTGTCAGTTCAGTTCAAAGAGGAGAACTAGAATCCTTAATAATTAATACTGATAAATTAAAAAAAGCAATTAATATTGCTCCATATAACAATGATCATAGGATATTGCGCATAAGCCTTATTGCAGATGTTTTGGAACAGCCTAATCCTGAACCCACGCCAGAGCAATCACAGCTATATGTTGAGCAATTAAAATTATTAGATCAAGATTATGTAATTCTTTCGGAGGCCTTAAATAGTAATGAGCTTAATGGAATTCAGTTGTGGCAAATAGGCTCTTATGCACAGCGTATTGGTAATTTACTGTTTATACCTCGCGAATTAAGAGCAATTAATAGAGTCAGTTTCTTAGATTATAATTTATGGCATGCCAAGGCAGCGCAATTTTATGAGCCAGCACTTTTAAAGCTCCCACGAAATGTGGTAATGCAAGCAAGTATTGCTCAATTCTACTTTTTAGTGGGAGATAGAATAGAGGACACAGAAGAAAACAAGCCGCAAAAAGCCGGCTGGTATTTACGGTCAAAAAAACTTACAGATAAATCTTTGGCTATAGATGATACATATGGTTTGGCATTAATTGGCCAAGCAGCACTGCTAATTAGAGATGAAAAACAAGAACAAGCTTTAGGCCTTATAATTCCCTATGTTAATTCTGACGTTAATTTAGCATATCAAGCAGCAACTATTTCTTTGGAGCTAGGGAAGCTAGAAGAAGCAGTTAACTATTACAATATTGTTCTAGAGCAAAATCCAAAGCACTTACAAGCTCGGTTCGAACTTACTCAAGCCTTGTTTGCTCTTTCCAGGAACAAGGATGCACATGCGCAGTTAGATGAACTAAAAGCTCTTGTGCCTATAGATGATTTTAGTACTCACGAGATTATTCAAGAGCTAAGGGAGTCTGTGGAGTAATTCCACACACAAGTCAATTTATGGTATAATAACATCATGGTTTTGCCTAAAAATAAACGGATTTTTTATACCACCTCGGTGGTAATTTTTGGTATTTTAGCAATAGTTTCTTCTGCAGGAGCACAGGGGCTTGGTTTTGTTGCGAAAATATTAGCAGGACTAGCTCAAATTATTATTGAGTTGGCTGGAAAACTTTTGATTGTTTTGATAGATATGTTAATTGTTGTTGTTAAGTATAATGATTTTATAAATGCTCCAGCTGTTCAGCAAGGCTGGATTTTGGTTCGTGATTTTGCGAACATGGCATTTTTGATAATATTTATAGCTATTGCTTTTGCAACAATACTTGGTGTGGAAAAGTACGAATGGAAGCGTCTTTTGCCAAAATTGGTGCTAATGTCCATTGTAATTAATTTTTCTAAAACCATAAGCGGAATAATTATAGATGCCTCGCAAGTTGTAATGATTACATTTGTAAACGGATTTAAAGATGTTGCAGCAGGTAATTTAATTCGTGGGTTTGGGCTAAGTGATTTGCTTACAATTCGTAATTTAGGAACAGAGGAAAAGGTAACAGATTCAGCAGTGGCTGTTGCATCTATTTTAGCAGTTGTCTTATTGGTTATTGCCGTTATAACAGTAGGTATTATTGTTTTGATGCTGCTCGCGAGAATAATATTTTTATGGATTTTGATTGTGCTTTCGCCTTTAGCATTTATGCTTGCGGCTGCTCCAGGAGGAGAAGCACAGTTCCAAAAGTGGTGGCAGAATTTTATTAAATATGCTTTTGTTGGGCCAATATTAGCCTTTTTTCTGTGGCTTTCATTTAGTATAATGGCAAATGTAGATCCAGGATCTAACTTGGCAAAAGACAGCAAAATTTTTCCAGAAACTGGTTTTGGCGAGCCGGTAAATAATACCAGTGCCGCAATAAGTGCTATAAGCGAATCAGGTCAGCTTCTTTCCTATTTCATAGCAATTGCTTTGCTTTTGCTATCTCTCTCAATTGCAAATTCCATGGGAACTGCAGGAGGAAGTTTGGCAGGAGGCGCTTTAGCTAAAATTAAATCTGGCGGAGTAAAGCTTG
>CAZXOU010000049.1:0-6404 GCA_964642355.1 uncultured Gammaproteobacteria bacterium | reverse complement strand
CATTTTTACCCATATATGTATGCTATAATGTGTGCATAATCAAAACTTCAAACTCTTTAAAAAAGGAACAAGATATGTTCGAATCGTTGATCGGATCGCTGCTCGGAATACTGTTGCTGATTTATGGAGTCTCAATAGGACTCGGAATGATTGGCAGCAAATCTCTAGCTGGCAAAGTCGCAAAACTGCCCATCAGGATAATAAGATGGGCATGGAAAAAAGCATGGCGTTCACTGAAGCGCCAGTACAAAAAACTTAACAAATATTGTATGCGAAGGTGGCCATGGCACACGCGCATCACAAAACTCGTTATAGTAACAGCTGTTATAGCAATGCTGCTACTATGACACTCCCCGCAGGGTAGGACACTCTGCGGGCTTTTTTTGTTAATTATTGACTTATAAAACAAATAGCGTATGCTTAGATCAAATGGAGTAAACCAGTATCTGGACTCGCCAGATTACAGGTTTCGCACTTTAAACATGGGGAGGCTATTATGAAGCCTTTTTATTTTTTGATTGCCGTGGCATCAGCCATGCTTTTGCAGGCGGTATCAGGATATGCACACCCTCCGCCGGGTGACATAATCCAAGAAGAGGAGGTTGTGGCAACGCACAATGCCCCAACTGTGGGGAGTGATTCACTTGTGGTGCAGCTAGACCTTGAGTATTGGTTTCTGGCGCCGGTCATTAAAGTTCCAGTCACACCGGTTGAAGGTGTTGTGGAGTTTACCTATGAGCTAAGGTCTGCATCTGTGGATTCCATTTACAACTTGGTTGGATATGTAGGCCCTCCAGGGAGAATGTATCACCACACCAAGTGGGACGTGGTTTTGGCACTGGGCAGTCGCAACCTTTCCTTCTTCCCAGCACAGACAACCAACCAAGTTGTTGATAGCTCCGTAGGTGGCGTGCCAGCCAATGCTGACACCATGACACTTGCCTTTTTCGTTGGGCTTGAACATCAGATGGATCTGGAAATCCTAGTGAACGGCCGCATGACACACCAGTATTTCATTGGTGATAGGCAGGGAATCGCTACTGCGGTAGAGAGAATTCCATATTCGAGCATAAAGAAATACTTTTCCGAGCGGAGAATTCACTCGGAGAGGATTATTGCGCCTAACCCTGAGATTCCCGTAATTGATTCATTTTCATTTCCCGCTCTAGTTTGGAAAGAATAGGATGTATTGTTCGTGATCCATGAATCGAGTTGTACAAAAAGGCACACTGACTTGCAGTGTGCCTTTTGATTTTGAAAAAATTATACCTCAACTGAATCACCTCTCTCAGGTGAACTCACCTCAATGTTGGGGTATTTTTGATTTACTAAACCAGAGAATACATCCATGCCATCTTTTTCGCCATGAACCAAAAATAATTTTGATAATCCTTTAGCTTTACCTATGTAGTTCAAAAGCTCTGTTTGGTCTGCATGCGCGGATAAAGCTGGAACCGTAATGACCCTAGCTTTAACTTGATATGTTTTATTAAATATTCTTATAGGACTTACCCCATCTTGAATTCTTCGTCCTAAAGTATTTTCTGCTTGGAAGCCAGTTATAAGAATAGTATTATTTGGATTATTAATATTATTTTTTAGATGATGCAAAACTCTTCCTGCCTCCATCATTCCAGAGGCACTTATTACAATCATTGGCCCATCAGTTGTGTTTAGGCGAATAGAATCTTTTGTTTCTTTTGTATAAGTTAAAGATTCAAACATTAAAGGAAGATCATTTACAGGATCAAAGTCCTCCCAAGTTTGGTCATCAAAAACATTTCTATGTTTTTTAAATACTTCTGTTACTCTGGTTGCAAGTGGACTATCTAAATATACAGGAATTTTTGGAAATCCTTGTACATGGAACAACTTATGCAGCATATAAATTAGTTCTTGAGTACGCCCTAACGCAAAAGCAGGAACAATAATTTTTGCTTTGTGTTTGATTGTGCGCTCAATTGCATCTTGAATAACTTTTTGAGTTTCTATATATGGCTCATGTAATCTGTTACCGTATGTTGCTTCTGACAATAATATATCCACGTTTTCTTTTATAACATCTGGATCACGTAAAATTGGCGCGCTAATTCTTCCAAGATCGCCTGTGAACGCGAGTGTCTTTGTTGTTCCAGATTCTTTTATCTCAACTACTATAACGGACGACCCTAAAATATGCCCTGCATCATATAATTTGAACCTGATATTTTCATTTAACTGTTTCCATCCTCCGCCAAGGTGATCATACTTATGAGGAACAAACTGCTTCATGGTTTGCTTAATATCTCTTTGAACATATAAAGGCTGTATAAGAGTTTGCCCGTCCTTGATGTGGCGATTAATATATTCTGAATCTGATTCTTGAATATGCGCGCTATCTTCTAACATGTGTTCTGCTACATCAATAGTTGCAGGAGTTGCGTAGATTGAACCAGAAAATCCCTCCTTAACTAAGAGTGGTAAAAGTCCGCAATGATCCAAATGTGCGTGTGACAATATAACTGCATCAACAGATTTTGCATCCAAAGGAGAATTACGGTTCAACTTTTCTGCTTCTTTACGATGTCCTTGATGAAACCCGCAATCCAAAAGAAGCTGAAAGCCATCATCAGTTTCTATTAAATGTTTTGAGCCAGTTACATTTTGAGCAGCTCCATGGAAAGTTATTTTCATATAGTAATATTTAAACTTAGTGTATCATAATTGACTTATTACCGAAAATTAAAAAATCTACATTACGCTTTACAAAAATCAGAACCTGCCCAGCACCAGATGAGTACTCGAGTCTTGGTGCTTAAATTCTATTCCAAACCTTAACTAGTTTGTCGAAACACCTCAGCTGGGGTTCTGTAATTAAGTCTTTTACGTGGCCGATTATTTATTAGTTTAATTACTTTTTCTATTTGTTCTTGTGTTACTGTAGCAAATGATGATTTTTTAGGAAAGAATTGTCTAAGTAATCCATTAAAGTTTTCATTACACCCTCTTTCCCATGAGTGATATGGATTAGCAAAGTAAATATCTATCTTGGTTTTCTTTTCTGTTAGTTCGTGTTCGGAAAACGTTGTTCCATTATCATACGTGATGGTATGCCTTTTATTCTTTGGTATATTTCTGAATCTCTCTTGTGTTATCTTGCTCATTAGTTCAGCTAGGCCCCTACTTAACTTATCAGCTATTCCAAACCCACTTTTCCTGTCTACGTGAGTAAGAATATGTGATTTATCCTTACCAACAATAGTATCTCCTTCCCAATCTCCAACCCTTTTCTTTTTTTCAACCTCAGATGGCCTTTTATCAATTCTCTTCTTTTTTTGCTCTTCCCTGTGTTTTTCGCGTATTCTAGTTCCATATCGTCTTCTATATTTGCCTTTCTGGCAACGAAGATATTTCACAAGATCCTTTCTTTCTTCGTAAATGAATTCATAGATGCTATCTTTGCCAACATGCCTGTCTAATTGTTCTGGCCATTTTTCTTTTATTCTTCCGCTTATCTGTTCTGGAGACCAATATTTTTTTGTATTCCTAACTATATACCTTCTAATCCATTCATTATTATCAATCTTCCTAAATCTCGCATTAGCATCTATTCTTCTTTTCTTAGTATTATGCTTAGCAACCCTAGCATCATATCTGGTTCTGCTATCTGACGGATTTCTCTTTAAAATTTCACACCAACTACCCTTAATTCATACAATACAAAAACTCCTCTAGGAGGAGCTTTTGTAAATTTGGTTATCGGTTGATTCCTATAAATGGACTTGCATTACCCCAATACTCAGGAGTTTTGCCATCCCATTTTTCGATCCAGCGCAGTTCAGTAACTGCTGGATTTACACGCAAAGCTTGGGCCTCAATTTGAATAGCTTGGGCTCTTGCTTCTGCTTGGGTAATTGCTTGTTCTTTTTCAATTACAATTCGCTCAAGATCGCGCTCTGCTTTTAGCTTTAACTGCTCTGCAGTAACTTTCTGCTCAATTGCCTCGTTAAATGCTTTGGAAAAATCAAAATCAATAATATTAAATTCATCCACAACAATACCTCGCTCTAGAATCCTTTCTCCAAGATTTGCCTTGATTTCTTCTTTTACTTCTTCTCTTTTTGTGATGAGTTCTTCTGCTGTAAACTTTGCAGTTGTTGCTTTTACTGCCTCTTGAATTGCAGGAGCAATAATCCTAACATTATAACTTCTTCCAACTTCCTGCCAAATCTTATTTACTGAATCAGGGTCTAGGTGGTAGTTTAACGCAATTCTAGATGTAACCACTTGCAAATCCTTAGAAGATGCAGTTGCAGGTACTTCATCTTTTTGGATTTTGACATCCATCTTTTGTACGCTCTGAATTAAAGGAATTTTTATGTATAATCCTTCTCCAAATACTTTATCTTTTACAGCGCCAAATTGTAGCAATACGCCACGTTCACCTGCCCCAACTGTGCCGAAAGTACCAAAAATCAGTATTAGCACAACAATTGTAAGTGCAATACGTGATCCTATTTTTCCTGTGTTTATACTCCTAAAAGTTTCTTCTACTTGGTTCATATAGTTATATTAATTATCTACTATGAACCTACTCCTTTTCTATAAAAAAAGCAATATCATATATATGATCCTGTGGCTCGGGGACAGGGAATCACCCTAAAGGGTGTAAATTTCAAATCCAGCACTCTAAACAAAGAAAAAAACTCCAATGAGTACATTGAAGATTTTTTCTTTGGCTCGGGGACAGGGATTTGAACCCCGATTCCCAGGACCAGAACCTGGTGTCCTACCATTAGACGATCCCCGATTAATTGATTATTTCTGCTCCTTTAAATACCTCTAAAGCAGCCTTTACCATTTCATCATCCTCTTCTTTTGGTTTTTTTATATCCATATCATCATTAACTTTCGGCTCAATTCGGTAGGATGTACCATACACCTCTTTTATAATTGTTTCAACTATGTCACGATTTTTGATTTCTGACACCTTTTCTTGCTGTAATCTATACTTAAATCCAAGCTCTAGCGTACTTCCATTAATTGCAACTGGCTGCGCAACTCCTAATACAAAATTTAAAGCTTGGGATTTATCCTTTGCCTTTGTCAATACCTCTCCCCATCCATCTAAAATTTCTTCTAAAGAATGCTGTGTAACAGCTTGGACACTATCAACTTGTTTAGGAGCCTCTACTGGTTCAATTATTTTTGTTTTAGGTGATTCTTTTTTTACTGGTTCGGAAATATTCTTAGAACTTGAGTCGCCTGCGCATAATTCAACCACTGCCAGCTCTATCGGTAAAATCGGTAAATCTGGAGAAAGTTTCATATCCTGGCTTGCGCGTAAAAGTAAAACAGTTAATTGTCGTAGTTC
The DNA here is from genome assembly GCA_964642355.1 of uncultured Gammaproteobacteria bacterium. GTDB lineage: Bacteria > Patescibacteriota > Patescibacteriia > UBA2169 > UBA2169 > UBA2169. Next base: position 1,051 of record CAZXOU010000049.1, on the reverse strand, counting down.
ATTTGCGCTAGTTAGTTTAACGATATTTTCTATTTCGTTAATCTCATCATCAGAAAAATATAGTTTAAGACGACCCTTATCAACTGTTGCGCTATATAATACTAATTGACGCGCAATCTCTAAAGCCTCTTGCAAAAAGAAAACTAAATTAACTCCTTCTTCCTCTAAATCATTTAAACTACTAAGAGCGTTATTTGCATCTTTTTCTACAAGAGATCGCAACCAAGCAATAGTTTTTCTAAATCCTACTTTGGGTAAAAACAAACTAGCGTCATCTGCTGTTATATTATCTTTTCCTATGGACAATATTTGGCCTAATAATGATTCTGCATCTCTTAAAGCTCCTCCAGATCTGCGCGCTATATCTTGCACCACATCATTATCTATTGAAGCTTTTTCTTGCTCAATTAAATAATTCAGGCGATTAGTAATTTCTTCGAGTGTTAGTTTGCCAAAACTAAAATGCTGACACCTAGAAAATATTGTTTCTGGAATTTTATGTAGTTCTGTTGTGGCTAATATAAATATTACATGTGCTGGTGGTTCCTCCAAAGTTTTTAATAATGCATTAAAAGCCTGTGGTGTAAGCATATGCACCTCATCTATAATATATACTTTATATGTTCCACTTGAGGGTACATATTTTACATGCTCTCTTAGTTCTCTGATTTCTTCTATTCTGCGGTTAGATGTCGCATCAATTTCCACAAGATCCTGGCTCCTAGATTCATTTATAGAAATGCATGATTTGCAGTTGTTGCAAGGTTCGCTAGTTTCTTTGTCTCTGTTTTCGCAATTAAGGGATTTAGCTAATATTCGCGCAATCGTAGTTTTGCCCGTACCGCGTGTTCCAGAAAATAGATATGCATGCGCAATTTTTTCTGTACGCAGTTCTTCGGTTAAAATCTTTTTTATTGCAACACGGCCTACTACCTCGCTAAAATTGGTTGGACGATATTTTCTGTATAAAGTCATAATATTTATTCAGTGTACATCAAAAACCCCACACCAATCAAGGTGCGGAGTTTAACTATTTATTTAAAGCAAGTCT
>CAZXOU010000048.1:0-6551 GCA_964642355.1 uncultured Gammaproteobacteria bacterium | reverse complement strand
AGCTTCTGCCAGTAACTGGTATATTAAATGTAGGGGTTGGAGTATCTGGATCAAACTCCTCCACCGGACCAAATCCATCTACACTTCCAGGCACCCTCTGCACTGCCTGCAGTACAGGGCACTGGCCAGCATCAGTACTATCTTTAGTATAATCTGTTCCAAATCCAGAGGAAGTTACATATTGCGCATTTTTAGTGCTCCATTTCCAGAACCCATATACTTTTCCAAATAACTGACGAAGGAATATTATACCACCAGAAGATCCCTCATATTTATCTGTTGCAAGCGTAATGCCATCACTGTTTGGAGGTAATATACATTCCTCTTGCCTATGGCATGAAAGCGGAGTACCGCTACGCACTTGATTACGAGGCCTTTCAACATACATTGGCTGATTGCCTCTTTCTAATTCAACCTGCTCTGTTTCCCCTGCTAATTGGTCTGGCTCACGAAAATCTATGCGTGAATCCCATTGTTCTGGATTATTTATATCGCTTGAAGGTGGCACAATTGAACCATAAGGTTTACTATCCTCCTTATATCCAAATTCATAAGCAATATTACGTTTGTTAAATTGACCTTGTATAAACCCATTACCAGCGCTCGAACTAAAAAGCTGGGTACAGGTTGCATATGGTACTTGTGAGCAATCATTAGTTGTATAGCAAAACTTACTCTTAAATTTACACAAATTATCTTCGCAAGTGCCTCCATATGGACATGGATTAGCAAGGCCACAAACTGTTGATCCCGGGGTAAAATCACATAACCCAGAGGCAACCTGGCTTTGATTATTTAATCTACCTGTCCATGCTTTGTTTTCTCCATCTTTGTTCACTAAAGCCACATCAGTACAATATTCACGCAATTGTATAAATATAGACATTGGCACCCAGCCCTCGCCCCTTTCTTTACCCGCACCAGTATTATCGCATAACCCACCCTCTAATCCAACAAAAGCATATGGGTCTAGCCCTTGTCCTTTAAAGCTAAAAGCATCAGGATATCGAGTATCGCCGCCAGATTGATTTGCAAGTACACTTCTATAGAATCCAGATGGAACATAGCCATTTTCATCCGCAAACACAGCTCTTATGGCAAGTAAATTAGTACTACTTAATCCGCTGCACACTTTAGTTTCTCCAGGAAGTAATATTAGTTCGCCCTTTCCGTCTCTAACTAAATTTCCACTAGCGTCTTTTTCGTATTGCGCTCCTCTTGCTATAAATCTAGAAAAGTCATCCCAAGAATAAGTCCCTCCAAAATCACAGCTCTCACCTGTGCACCAAAACGCAGTCCATCGATCTTGCGTATCAATATCAAACGAAGTGTTTCCTACACCTTGCTGCGCCCAGCCTTCGCGCTGAAGTTGAATGGTTATATCGCTCTTTGGCCAATCATCATGTGCATGCTTAAGAGGCTGTAATATAATTTTTTCAATATCATACTCATGTAGCTGTGCAATTGGCGATACTTTATTTCCACTTCTCGAATTTACTGCATTATTAACAGGAAAAGGAAGTATACCGCTCTCTCCATCAAATCCATTATCATCAATGCTGTACGATTGCATTCGAGCAGAACCAGGTACACAGCTGCTATATATATCGCTTGGAACACTTGGAGTGCAGCCACTAGCAAGATCATATGTATAATTATCACTACCTTTTTGATAACCAATAAAAGCAAAAGGTGTAATAGCAACTATCATATCATTTTTCTCGCCAACACGCCGAGCAATATCACGGGGATTCGTAATGCCAAAGTCTATTACTGCTAATGGAGTCCAATTAGAAGGAACATCCTCGCCAAAAAACAAATTTGCTAATCCAAAAGCAGGACCAAAAGCAAAACCATACAATTTACCAACTCTACTGGTTATACCCCCCCACGAAAATACACCCTCCGCACCTTTATACTTGGCCACAATAGGAGCAAAATTAACACGAGCTCTTTGTGCAACACTGCTTCCTGGAGCATTCTCATCTAAATGAACAAATGAAGTTTCAACAACATAATTGCTATCCTTAGTAGCGAATGAGCGTATACCAAACTCGCTAGGGCTATTAATTTGATTGCCTTTTGCATTTAAGCAATAATACAATGGACCAGAATGGGTAAATCCAGCCTCTGGGTTATTGTTAAATATATTTATGCTTGATTGAGTTACATCAACTGGATACCATGCTACGCAAGCGGGATTTCCTTCTGGGTCAGTGGTTTCTGTATCATACTCTATGCAGTACCCTTCCCACCCAAGCACATCAGTTATAGAATCTGCATCCTCTGGAAATTCCGCTCCTGTGTCTAAACTATAAAACTTTGTGTCATTTATACTACCTACTTTTTTGTAGGAACACTGGCACCTATCACCCTCTTCGCATAAATTCAAATTCTCTAATGATTTTGTGCCCGAAGTAAAGATAAACCTACCTTCTGCGTCACGAGATACTCCAACATTTGAAAATGGAGAATCTTCTTCTGGATATCCTCTGCATGCTAGTTCTGTAGCACCTACCACACTAAACGTAAGCGTTTGATCCTTGGGATTTATTGAAATAGGCTGGGCTAAGCGTATTATATCTCCAGTGTTGCCGCTAATCAATCTAGTTTCTCCCTTAATATCTCTAAATGTGATTAAAACATATTTTCCTGCGTGTATATTTGGCTCCATACCAGCGTCATCTGAAGTAACCCGAAGATTGCGCGCGTCACCTTGCCCATCTTCTGTAGTAAAAGTTTCAGTATTCCCAAATGTTAAAATAGAACCAGTATCCACTTGCTTTGGATTACCAAGAATTTCAAATGATACATTTTCTCCATTTGGATTAAGTGCTTCATCTAATTTTAACCTTTCTGCACTATGCAGACCTGTTATAATACGCGTTTCTCCAGCAGTAATACCTGATGTAATACGCAATATTGCACCTATGTGCCTATTATTAAATGGGCCTTCTTTTGTGTAAATTCCGCTTTCAGTTTCACCACCATTTCCACAACGCTGTGCACAACTGCTAGTGCCACATGTACAACTTCCTGAATAGGATTTACCTATAATTGAAAAAGTAGAATCACTCAAATCTTCAAATTTGGCTAATGAATAGTCCTTGTCACTTTGATTGTTTATATTTTTAGTACCAGGTAAATGCGTCAATCTAATTCTATTTGTACTTCGCACGTCTGAAACAATAGCTTTTTTACCTAGTAGATCTTCGTCTCCACCTTCTTCTACCTTTGTTATTGTAATGACCTTGCCTACAAAGCTGTGGTCAAACTTTCCATCATCTACGCTAGGACCTCGAGTATCACATCTGGCACTACAAACTCCCCGATAAATTACAGGTTTTTGGTATATGGTTGTTTCAAACTCAGTTAGATGCTCAATAGGATATTGATTTGGAATAGAATAACCAGAATAATCCCATGCCCCATTAAACAATGTTTCTCCAGAAGCATAGCGCAATTGGTATTTGTCTTGGTCAAATTGTGTCACTTGACCGCCATCATTATACGCATCTGGGTAATCTGGACTATCTGGATTTACCCAAAGCTCGCAATTACCGTTTAAGCCAAGCCTTTGGCATCTGCCAAGATCATAGGTAATAATGCGCTTGGAGCGGGTACGCGCGTCATCTGCTTCCGAGAAAGTGGAAGGGGTCAGCCATTCAGAGCACTCCCTGCGCTGCTGTACAGAAAGTATTGGCTCCTTTTGGAGTAGTAGTTGGTTTGGCACTGAAATGTATGGAATATTCGCATCCACATAATTCTCATTGAATTTAATACATCCCAAACCAGGGTCTTCTCCTTCATTACACACACTCTTTTTGTCTTCTATACTGGTTGCAAGCTGGTATAATACAGAATTCTCACCTTCTATAAGCTGATCATTAACTGGCTGGTATGCAGTACAGCTATGCTCTGATGCTGTACACTCCCGTACATGATTATTACATCGATTACCACCAGAATCCTTCCACTCGCCCGCAGCATCATTCCATATGCAGGTTGGACACGTACTGCCAGATGAGTCTTGAAACTCCACTTCTTCATCGTTCCAGGAACACGTCCTTACTCCAGGATCTCTAAATACATGCTTGCCCCCGCCTTTTGCAGTAAAGCTTTCACATCCCTGGCCTATAACTGAACACAGCGTTCCACCACCGCCTACTGCGAAGGTATCAGGATCAACTACCCTATAACGGACAGACCAATCCTCTGGCTGTGTAGATGGCACGCCATCTACATCAAGCGTGGGCTGTCCAATCTGCATGCATCCAGCAACTCCTGGTTCTGTTTGTTTGGTTGGGTCAATACGCAAATATGAGACAGAATCAGCTGCAACAGCATAATCATCATTTAAATCTGAAGTATGAGTATTAAATTCTTGGCTATATGGATAGTAATAATTCTGTGTTTCTATAACAGCCCTACAATTAAGCGCTTCCTTGTTAAATAACTTATCAAAACGAGAAACATAATAGGTATTGTTCTTGGCATCATTATATGGATGGCAACTATTTATAGTAACTGAACCACCTCCAGGCTGAAGAACTGGCTCATAACACACATTTGGCTGGTTTCCGCCATCTGTTCTTGACTCAATTGATGACTTATTGAGGAAATGGCGGTCTGGAATGTGTTCTAGCTTAAAGTCGTCAATATATACATCCCCTCCTTGGAACGTTACACGTAAGGCTCTTGGAGGATCAGCGCCTTCAGGATATATTAAAGGACCAATAGTATACTGTTTCCAATTTGTTGAAAGCGGTATATCTTTAACCACTACAGGACATATAAAATCACCTGTATACACACCAGTACTTGAATCAAAAGAATCATAACATGCTGGTTCTGTAGCTCTGCTTGAATCTTGTGCTTCACAAGTAAACTTACCATAGTCATCATAACAATTATCACTGCCTGGGCCTCTAAAAAACCATTCATCGCCTTTTAGATCTTCTCCGCGTCTAAAATGAACCGCAGTAATCTCTGCATTTGGAGTTTCTTCTTTTGCTTTAGCTAAAAATGACACCTGGTACACATTTCCAAAAAATTGATGCGAGGAAATCTGATCGCTAAATGCATCATGCATTTCAATTAAACCTCGGCTACCCCTGTCATCTGGAGTATTTACTACCTTAACTGAGTGCCCAGAATTCAAGGCAATCTCAAAAATACTACTACCTTTTACGTCGCGCGGCTGAGTATGTGGGCTCACATGCCATGGAGACTTGCCACCAGTATCTGTGTGCATAGCTACAAATGATTGCTCAAATGTTTCCTCATACAACGTCTCTACTTGGTTTGCTCTTTTGCCTTTGTACTCCCTGCATCCTAAGCTCGCAGCTGAACACCTATTTGCCTCGCTTGGAATAAAGTACCAGTTATCTTGAATACCCCTAGTTCTTCGGAACTCCGTACACTGGCTAGAAGCCGTAACAATCTTCTCGGCATCGCGGCGATATTCCTGACCATTTTCATCTAAATATATCCTGCATAAACCCTCACCTAGAGTACAGGTTGGTGAACCCGGAATTCTTACTCCTCCACCGTCATCCTGATCATCACACGCTGTATCTGATGGATCACGCGTACTTCCTTGAGGGAATTCTGTGCATGGACCATTTGAATTCTTGTCTTTAAGCAGCTGCCACACCTTTAGCTGTCCGCCTTCCCATGTAAAAAATGTAGCTATATGAGGATTAGTATCCAATACACACGACTCAATCCTATTATAATATTCACGCTGTTCTGTTTGCGTATTTGTAAACACCTCGCACCCAACATCTTTACATGACTGGCCAAGTGTAGGTATAAACCGCTTAATCTCAATGTCCGAGTCAATTCCTGAAAGCTTTTCTATGTCAGTAGGCATTTCTAAGTACGTATCAAATCCACCGCATTCTTGGGAACATAACCCTCCTGGTGTAAGCAAAGCTATTTTATCAGATAATCCAGAGCCTCTGGTTGCGGGAATATATCTGCGCGCATTTACTTCACCAAGTGTTTCTGGGGTATTATTACAAGCTTCAGCTTGTGCAAATACATTCCTTGTGTTTTTTGAATAAAATCTATAATCTGTGGTTGGAGCTGTTTCCCTAATATTAGAACCGCTTGGCACTTGATTTAGTGCGTTAATCTTTTCAAGTGGATCCATTCCAGCAAAATTAGAGGTATTTTTAAATTCAATAAGTGCGTCTGCTGCCCTGTCACCAGTAACAATACCTACTTCCTCAAGTTGAATATCGTCATACTGAGCTTTATTCTTTAAATGAATGGTAATTTCTTTGGTTTGAGTTGGATCTGCGTTTAAAAATGTTGCAGCATATCTGTCTCCATCGCCCTCGTTAAGTGGTATATTAATTTTTAATGACGCGGTTGATTCTTGAGTGTATGCATAATCAAGCATTGGGAAAGAAATATTAACCAAATCACTCCCTGCTATCTGTACCAGTGTTCCACCTGCTGTTTCTGATTCAGCAGTACCAGTCACTTTAAATGAAAGCGTATAATAGGTTAATGGCTTTATGCTAATAATCTGGGACGCATCA
>CAZXOU010000047.1:0-6624 GCA_964642355.1 uncultured Gammaproteobacteria bacterium | reverse complement strand
AATAGCGCTAACGGCACTATGTCGCGTGGGTTGCAGAACATCTACATTGCGGAGCATGGCAGTTTGCTTATTGAGCAGGTTGCAGCTTCTGCGAGACCCAAGACGCGCATTGTGGTCGCAGGCGAAGAAAATGTGGAAGTCTTTAAGTTTAAGGCTACTGCACTTTATGAAGACGCGGATATTACGCGTTTTATTTTCAGCCAGTCAATTAAGGCTGAAGAGTTTGGCGCTACAGCCACATTAGGAAAGCCGTTAGCAACATTCCGTAGTTATGAGTTGTGGGATGGGGATGTTTTGATAGCGGGTCCAATAGGCCTAGGAGCAGCGTCCGAGGGTGATGGTATGGTTGATAACTATATAGACTTTATCCTCGGAACAGCGAATGCGTACCGAGTCAGGCGTGGTGAAGAACGCACTTTGTCCGTGACTGCCATGGTAAATAATTGGCCGGGAATGTCTTCGGGAAGCTTTCATCAATTATACTTACATCCCGATCCTTTCTCAAGCGGCACGCCGTCAGTAACAGCACGGGGCGTATCATCTTCCGTGGATCTTTCTGGTCCTAGTCAGGAAATCGTCGGCAATCCGGTTGTGGTGCGACGGTCGTATCCAGTTGTCCAGCGGTTGGATTTGTCAGATAAAGTACTTTCTAGAGGAACGACCCTACAGAAAACGATCGCAAAATGGTCAATTGAATCAGTTGGTGGGGAGACGCGTCATAAGCAGTGGACATTCCGAATTTCGTGGACTGATGTAACTCCGAGCACAGAGCTTGAGATCAACAATATAAGCCTCGTCCGTAATAGCAACCTCGTACAGCCGTTGCAGTATACTCTATATGACGGTTTAGGAACCGAGCCAGAGAACATTTTGGGCAGAAATGGAGAAGGGGTTCTTAAGTCCAGCTTGTACGGTGGTCATATTAGTTCTTCCATTAAAATGCTACTCATCTTCGGTGATTCGTCTTCTGATGATTTAGCAGGCGAGGAACTTATCCCTGAGGGCATGAACACTTATCGGCTAATGGCAGATATTACAAATGCTCATCAGGGTGCCTTCACTGACAATGATGGAATCACCGTCATCTTGCTCGGCGATGACGACGAGATACATCCGACTACTGGGGTTCTCGCGCAGCATGGTGATGGCGTGGCAGGCATCAGAATGGGGTTTGGACTTGAGCGAAATTTCAACTTCATCTGGTCTGATTACTCTACTGATACTGGCGACCATTCCAGTTCGCTTCTGTCTAATGGCGGGAGTGACTGGACAAACGGTTATCTGGTGCCAAGTACTGATAATCACCATGCCTTCATTCCGTTGGATTCGTGGTCCCTCTCAAAATAAACATTAACCCAGTTCAGATGGATACTGAACTGGCATAGCTCTTTGAAAAAGCGTCATATTTCCCTAACGGATATGGCGCTTTTCTTTTTGTTTAATTTCGTACTATAATTAATATGCGGAGGAATATGAAACCAAAAATAAAACAATTCCCAAAAGCACCATCATTTAAACACCTAATAGGTCCTAGTTTTATATTGCTTGGACTTGGTCTTGGTAGTGGGGAAGTAATACTTTGGCCATATCTAACCTCAAATTATGGCTTAGGAATAATCTGGGCAGCAGTACTTGGTATCACATTCCAATTCTTCATGAACATGGAGATAGCACGCTATGCGCTTATTAAAGGCGAAAGCGTGTTTGTTGGGTTTAATAAATTATGGAGAGGTTTGCCATATTGGTTTGTATTATCCACATTTATAGGGTTTGTATGGCCAGGAATGGCAGCAGCCTCTGCAGTTATGCTTGGGGCTGTTTTTGGGGTAGAGAACACTGCTCATATTGCAATAGCACTTCTCATAATCACAGGATTATTATTCACATTCGGGCCAGTGTTATATAAGATGGTGGAGAGATTCCAAAAAGTGATTATTGGTATTAGTGTGCCATTTGTTTTCTTTTTAGTTTTCTATTTAGCTAAAGCGCAGGATTGGACTGCTTTAGGTCAAGGTTTGGTTGGTCAAGGTGAGGGATTTAATTGGCTGCCAGTTGGCATTCCTGTTGCTGTGTTTCTTTCTGCATTTGCATATGCAGGAGCTGGAGGAAATTTAAATTTAGCACAATCGTTTTATATAAAAGCAAAAGGTTATGGAATGGGGAAGTATGCTTCAAAAATTACTAGTCCAATTACTGGAACAAGTGATACTCCTGTTATGCCTAGCTCGCAAGTAGATTTTAAAAATACTCAAGCAAATTATAATAGATATAAATCATGGTGGGTAAAAATTAATTTAGAGCATGGATTAGTATTTTGGCTTACAGGTGCTGCCACTATGATCATGCTTGCATTCTTGGCCTACATTACAACATTTGGACAAACTGGAAATGAAGTAGGAATTAATTTTGTACTTGTAGAAGCAGCAATGATCGGCAAGATGTCAGCTCCTTTCTTAGGAACATTATTCTTGCTCTCAGGTGGTATAATGCTTTTGGCAACACAAATGGTGATATTTGAATCAAGTTCTAGGATTGTTGCGGAAAATATCGCTATTCGTTTTGAGGCAAAAGGAAAAACAGTTTCCTTGCGTAAGTTATTTTATTCAACTCTTTGGTTTTTTATAGGATTAGGTTCACTTGTATTATTAGCAGGATTTACAGAGCCTCGCGCATTGCTTGTATTAGGAGCTGTAATAAATGCATTTACAATGCTTGTGCATCTTATTTTGACCTATATATTGAATCACAGGGAGTTGGACAAAGAATTTAGGCCTAATTGGTTTAGAAAGAGTATTATATGGGTAGAAATAGCCTTTTTTGCTGTATTTAGCGCTATTGTGTTTTGGGACAAGTTTGGAGGGTAAATAAATAAGGTAAAATAGAGCCAATATTAGCCAAATATTGGCGTTTTTGTATTGACTTTTTTAGCTAGATATGCTATAATTTATATAGTTAAAAATAGAAATTGCAGTGTTTTCCAACTCACGAGCAATACTATATTGCTCAAACCCATAAGGAGGTGCCACATGGCATCCTTGATTATTGCAGTTTTGATGATTTTCGTAGGCGTTTTTTCGGATCCTGTGGTGGCTGCTGTGGAGAGCTCCTCTTGGGGAGCTATCAAGCAGCGGCTTTCTGAAGATTCGGAATTTTCCGAGTCTGAAGAGTTGGAACCTGCAGCAAAGCGGTTTTCCTGGCCATTTCGTCCAGATAGCCCGCCAAAGCGTATTCGTACGCGATCGTGGGTTTCGAGCGGGATTGTTTTCTCGAACCCTGCTGCGGGAACCAAGGAGGTTCTGATTAGTATTCCCAACATAGCTGCTCCAGTGGGAACGGTTGTTGATGTGCCGGTTAAAGTGGAGAAGCTGGACGGACGGCTTTTAAAGGCATATGCCGTGAGTGTTGTATATGACTATTCGGTTTTAGTGCCCATGGAGTTCATTCGCAATGAAGACATAGAGGGTGCTGTTGCGAATGACTTTCGTTTTAAAGGCGAGGATGTATGGAAAATTTTCGCATCGCCTTTTAGTGGCACAAGTCAAAATATAACTCTTTTCACGCTTCGGTTTTGGGTGCGGGAGGATGCGCCAGCTAAAGTAACACAACTAACCATCAAAGATCCTGTGCTGAATGATGGCGACAACAACCATTATTCAGTTGCTCGCCACAACGGCGGCGTGGCAGTTGAAAGACCGATTGAACTTCATTCGGTCAAACTGGGAGCAGATGTAGTCGAATTCAAGTACTCGAATTCGACCGGATATTCGCTACATTTATACGAGGAAGGAGGGGCTAGTATTCCTCCTATTAATAATGGTGGAAATCAAGTAAGTTTAAATGGGGAGGATGTAGTTTCTACATTCTCTAGTGCATTTTACGATATTTTCCCTGGGCAGAGCATTAAGGTTTGCCACGGCAACAACGGCAACATGTGCTCATTCCCGGTTGTTGTAGAAGATGTTGGCAAAGATGAGTGGCAGCTGCAGATTCAGGTTGCGGGCCGCGAAGGCGACGTTCGTACTATCGGCCAAGCATTGGGTGCCACGGACGGACTGGATTTTGGTTCATCCGGCAGCCCAGAGGCGCATGACCTTGAGTATCCGCCCCCGCCCCCGTTTTCGTTCCAGGATGCCGTGCTGGTTATGGATGGCATCCGGCTGATGCGGGATATCCGTAGCTTGGAGCCAGAAAAGCTCGAGTTTTGGATAGATCTGGAGCATGGTGATGAGGTTTTCACCTCCTTGAGGTGGGATCCTAGTCAACTACCCACAGATGCGGTGGGCTGGCTCGAGACCATTACAGGCGGCCGTCTTGGAGACATAGATGGTGGATCGATTAATGTCGGAAATGCCTTTCCGGCATTAAGGATTGTCATCGTGCGGAACGCCCGCTAACTAAAAAAATATTGTTCACTTTTTAAGGTGCTGCTTAGAGTAAAATCTAGACGGCGCCTTTTCTTTTTGGGAAAAATTGTAAAAATGGTATAATAAACATATGCCTGAAACAAAAATAAAAGACAAACATAATGCATGGATAGTTGCAGTTGATATGGGATATGGTCACCAACGCGCGGCCTATCCTTTGCGGGAGTTGGATCACCAGCAAGTTATAAACGCAAACAACTACCAAGGCATTCCAGCCAAAGATAAAAAAATCTGGAAGCAATCACGTAGTGCGTATGAGGCATTTACGCGTTTTAAACGTGTTCCAGTTATTGGTGAATTTGTATGGAATATTTTTGATAAGTTCCAATCCATTGATCCCTTTTATCCTAGACGGAACTTAACGCGCCCCTCACTTCAGCTCAAACAAACCTATCGTATTATCAAAAACAAACAATGGGGCAAGCACTTAATTGAAAAACTAGGCAAAGATCCACATCCATTTATTACCACATTCTTCATCCCAGCTTTTATGGCAGAAGTGTGGGAATATCCTGGAGAAATATATTGTGTGGTTACGGACGCAGATATTTCGCGCGCATGGGCATCTTTGGACCCTCGCAAGAGCAGGATTCATTATCTTGCCCCAACAAAGCGCGCTTATGAGAGATTACGGTTATATGGCGTGCCAAAAGAAAAAATTACTTTAACCGGATTTCCTTTGCCAAAAGAAAATATCGGGCCAAACGAGAAAATATTAAAACAGGATTTGTGGCGCAGATTGACGGTGCTTGATCCAACAGGCGTGTTTCACAAAAACTATGGTGATACTTTGGAACAGTTTTTAGGTAAAAAACCAAAAAATATATCACAACATGATAAGCGCGTATGGGTAATGTTTGCAATTGGCGGAGCAGGAGCGCAGCGTGCTCTTGCATGCAATATTTTAGAAAGCTTGGCTGTGCATATTAAAACAGGCAAGCTTGGCATCATTTTAGTAGCTGGCATACACAATGATGTATTGGAATTTTTTAAAAAGCGCATCGCAGAATTCAGGTTAGAGGATTATGTAGGGCATGGCATAAAAATAATTGCTGCAGATAAAAAAGAAGATTATTTTCACCAGTTTAATGTTGCGCTTCGCGATACTGACATACTTTGGACCAAGCCAAGCGAGCTTTCTTTTTATAGCGCCTTGGGCCTGCCCATAATTATAGCGCCGCCCATAGGTTCACAAGAAAAATTCAATAAATACTGGCTAGAGGTGATAGGCGCAGGACTTGCGCAAGAAAATCCTAAATATACACACGAATGGCTTATGGACTATCTAGACAATGGTTGGCTTGCAGAGGGGGCTTTACAAGGCTATTTAGAGGCTCCACGCGAAGGAGTAGAGAATATTAAGAAAGTAGTATTTAATTCTAAACCATGAACTGGATAATTATAGTAATAGCAGGACACTTTTTAAATGCATTTGCATTTTTGATGGATAAATTTTTAATTACCAAAAAAATTCCATCACCTTTTGTGTATGCTTTTTTTATAGGCATGCTTGGAATTTTAGCTTTGGTCTTAATTCCGTTTGGCGTAATAATACCTTCCAATGTTGAAATTATACGCGCCTTACTCGCAGGTGCTACATTTATACTAGCTTTAGTCTTCTTTTTTGCAGGATTAAAAGAAAATGAAGTATCGCGTGTGGTTCCTTTAACAGGAGGATTTGTTCCTGCTTTTACTTTTGTTTTGGCATACATCTTTTTGGGAGAACGATTAGGAACAAGTGAAGTTTTAGCATTTATAGCTTTAGTCATAGGAGGCGTGTTGATCACCATTGAAAAGAAAGGTAGGGGAAGTACTAAAGGATATATATACGCAATAATTTCAGCACTCATCTTTGCAATATCATTTGTTGTCACAAAACAGGTATTCATAGACCAAACATTTATCTCTGGGTTTGTGTGGTCTAGGATTGGAGGATTTTTACTAGCTTTATCATTCTTACTCATCCCTTCTGCTAGAAATGGAATCTTACATCAACCAAAGCAAAAGAACAGGGGACATACTGCTGGTTTATTTTTTGCAGGACAAGCAATGGGATCTTTAGGATTTGTATTAGTTAACTATTCAATTTCACTAGCATCAGTATCATTGGTAAACGCAATGCAGGGTGTGCAATATGCTTTCCTGCTTGTTATGATATTAATTTTATCAAAAAAGTTTCCAAAGATTTTATCAGAAAAAT
>CAZXOU010000046.1:0-6634 GCA_964642355.1 uncultured Gammaproteobacteria bacterium | reverse complement strand
TTGGGTTTGTAATGATGATTTTCGTAGTTCCTAAGTTAACTGCTATTTTGCTTGAAACAGGGGCAGAGCTTCCTGTAACTACTCAAATGCTTATTAGTACTTCTGATTTTTTTAAATCATTTTGGTGGTTAATTATTGGAGCTACTGTTGGGGGACTTGTGGGGCTAAGATATTACCGAAAAACAGCTGCAGGAAGAAAGCAGACAGATTTTGTGCTACTAAAAACTCCAATATTCGGACCTCTTATTTTTCAAAAAATGTACTTAGTACGCTTTACTCGTTCGTTGTCAACCCTACTCACAGGAGGGGTATCTCTTACAGAAGCCTTAAATATTACAAGCGATATTGTAGGAAATGAAGTGTACAAGGATGTTATCCAACAAACTATTAAAGAAGTAGAGGATGGAAATTCAATTGCAACAGTATTTCGCCAATCATCGGTTGTGCCTAATATGGTTACGCAAATGCTTGCAGTGGGAGAGCAGACAGGAAGGTTAGATAAAATATTAATTAAGCTATCTAACTTTTACGCAAGAGAGGTTGATAATGCAGTGGGTAATTTAGTTACTTTAATTGAGCCATTAATTTTAATGGTAATGGGAGTAGGTGTTGGTGTGATGGTAGCAGCAATATTATTACCTATGTATAATTTGGCTGCAGGATAGGCGGGCCCGCCTGCAACGCTGTGCGTAGCACTGCGGGCAGGTGTGGATAACATATTTTATGCAAAATTAAATAAATATGGTATAATTTGCTTACATATGAAACTAAAACAAAAAAATTCTGGCTTTACTTTAATTGAGCTGTTGGTAGTGATAAGTATTATTGGAATTCTTTCTACTCTTGCAGTTGTTTCTTTAAATAATGCACGTGTTAAAGCCAGAGATGCTAAGCGTGTTTCTGATATGAGGCAAGTTCAAACAGCGCTAGAATTGTACGCGTCTGACAAAAATGGATACCCAGCAGCAGATGATTTAACTTTAGGCTCAGTAGCTGGTTTAACTCTTTCGCGAGATGGAGGATTTGCAGCAGTTGTTGTTGGTACTACATATATGGGTAAGGTTCCTGCAAACGCTCTTCCAGGAGGAGCAGATTATAAGTATAATTCATTTACTTCCTCAGCAGCGACCACAGCTTGCGGAACTTCTCCGTGTCCTTGGTTTGTGATAAGCTTTGAGCTAGAAGAGCAAACAGGGGATCTTGCTTCTGGAGTGCATACTGTGGATCCTAATGGACTTCTTTAAATATATATTATAACTAATTTATTATGACACAAAAAACAAAACACAAGGGATTTACGTTAATAGAATTACTAGTAGTAATTGCTATTATAGGCTTGCTTTCGACTTTAGCAGTTGTTGCACTTAATAATGCTCGTGCAAAAGGACGCGACGCAAAACGTGTGGCAGATGTTAAGTCAATCCAAACAGCTTTAGAGCTTTATTTTGCTGATAAGAATACGTATCCTGTTGTAGCAACAGGGTCGCTAACTCTTGGTGAAACTGGCGCATTAACTCTTTCTCAAACTAACGGATTTGATGATACTATTGCTGGAACAACTTATATGGGAAAAGTTCCAGATAATCCTACCCCACCTGGTTCTTGTGATAACTATTCTTATCGCTCAACTAATAATGCGTTTGCTGCATGTGGAACAGGTCCGTGTAAGAGTTATGATTTGGTGTTCTGTTTAGAGGATATTACAGGTAGCTTATTCGCTGGAGAGCATAGCGCACATCCAGCTGGAATAGACTGATATTGTTAAAAAAATCATAATTAAATAGCATATGAAAAAATACATAAACAAAAGAGGATTTACCTTGGTTGAGCTGTTGGTGGTAATTGCCATAATTGGTGTGTTATCCACCTTAGCAGTTGTTTCTCTAAATAATGCACGAAAAAAATCTAGGGATGCAAAGCGTGTGTCTGATATTAAGCAAGTCCAAACAGCTTTAGAGCTTTACTTTGCTGATCAAAATGGATATCCATCTGGCACAGCAGTTGTTCTTGGAGGCGCATCTGGACAAGCCATTTCTGCTGCAGGTGTAACATCTACCGCAGGAGCATCTGGTACTACTTATATGGGGCAAGTTCCATCTAACCCAACTCCGGGAGGTGGAGATTATACATTTACGCAAACCTCTGCTGGCGTAAGTTACAACATTACTTTTACTTTAGAAGGACAAACCGGAGGATTGGCTAGTGGAGCACATACAGCAACGCCATCTGGAATTGAATAAGAACATACTTCCAACGAATCACCAAAAAACCTCGCTATAAACGGGGTTTTTTGTTATAATATATTTATTATGCTATATATTTTGTTATTTGTATTAGGCAGTAGTTGGGGAAGTTTTTTAAATGTGGTGGCATGTCGTGTACAAGAAAAAAAAAGTTTTGTGGGCGGTAGGTCTATATGTCCAAACTGCAAGAGAGTCATTAACTGGCGTGATCTATTTCCAGTGATAAGCTGGATAAGTTTGGGTGGAAGATGTAGAACATGCAAAAAATCAATATCAGTACAATATCTACTAGTTGAACTTTCAACTGGGTTTTTATTTGTTTTAGGCGCGGCCCACGTAGCAGACCCTGTAACTGCCTTACTTTATATATTAGTCATAAGTTTTTTTGTTATATTATTTTTATATGATGCAAAAACATATATTGTACCAGATAAAATTGTGCTTCCAGCAATTGTTGCGATCGCAGTTGTGAATTTTTTTACTACAGGAAATATAATAAATTTGATTATTGGTGGACTTGTAGGAGGTGGGTGGTTTTTAGCTCAATTTATTGTATCCCGCGGAAGATGGGTTGGAGGTGGAGATATTCGATTGGGAATACTGATGGGCGTTCTTTTGGGCTATCCAATGATTTTACTTGGCTTAGGCTTAGCATATGTAGGAGGAAGTATTATTGCCCTAGCTTTGATATTATTTAAGCGAAAATCAATTAAGAGTCGCCTGCCTTTTGCAACATTGCTGTTGCCAGCTACATATATTATATGGATGTGGGGTACTAGTGTGTGGGCTTGGTATGGCAATATAGTTGGGTTATGAAATTAAAGCACAAAAAATCACAGCTATGGGCTAGGCATGGGTTTACATTAATTGATCTTATTGTTGCAATGGGAATTTTTGGCGTAATTACTACTGCGGTAATGATAAATTTTAATGCAGGCGCGCGCAATGATAGTGTTCGCCAAGCGGCAATAGTTACTTCTTCTGTTTTGCGGCGTGCTCAAAGCATGACATTAAGCGGCGCAGAACTAACTGATGGCACATTTCCAAGTGGTGGATATGGAGTTCGATTTGACGCGGCCGATACAAATACTTTAACTATTTTTGCTGATATAGATGGAAATCTAAACTATACAGATTCAACAGAAGATATAGAGACAATAGATCTGCCAGATGAAAGTGTATTTAGTTCTGGCGGAACCCTAAATGTTTTGTTTTCTTCTCCAGATTCAGATGTGTATTTTAACGGAGTTACAACAGAGGCGTCAAAAACTATTACAACTAGTGCACCTTCTGCAGATGTGACAGGTACAATTATTATATATCGTTTAAGTGGACAAGTAAGGGTTCAGTAAGTATGCAATTTAATAAATACAATCAACAAGGTCAAGGTCTTTTGGAAACCATTGTGGCGCTAGGCATTATTGTAAGCGGACTAGTTGGCATGATGAATTTAACAATCTCTAATCAAACCGCTGGCGAGGATGCTGAAGAACGATTAATTGCAACAAATCTTGCTCGCGAAGGAATAGAGGTAGTACGCGCAATACGTGACACAAATTGGCTTACATGCGAGGTCGTAGCCGGTGTATTGAATTGTAGCGCATGGGACAAAGATCTTGTTTCAGGAACAGATACAACTGCTGTACCTCTTTTTAATGTTACAAATAATACATGGGCAATAGATTTTACACCAAATGATATAGCACACAATTATGCGCGCATTTGGCGCAAGAGTGCGGGTACAGCTGCTAATATAGGTACGCAATTCCAAAGTACAGAGGCAACTCCAACAGATTCTGTTCTTACCGCGTACAGTAGATTGTTAGAGTTGCATTTAATTTGCACAGACAAAACAATAGCTACAAGCTGTGCTGGAGGGAATCCAAAAATAGGAATTCGCGTTCAATCTAAAGTTCAGTGGGAGGCTCGCGGAAAAGAAAATGATATTATTGTAGAAGAACGCTTATTTAATTGGCGATAAATATGTGTAAAATTGTTAATAATAAAAAAGGTTTTACCATGGTAGAAATGCTCATATCCATGGCAATATTTGTTACCGCCTTAACTGCTATTAGCGCAATTTTCGCTTTTGCTAATAAATCTCAGCGTACCACCAAGGCAGTGAGTGATGTTCAAGCTGATGCTCGTTTTGCAATGGAAGTTATGGCACAGCAAGTTAGGCGTGGATCAATTGATTATGATTCTACTGAATATGGTGGATCTATTAGCTCTAACCCTCAAGATGTATTAGTTTTAAGAGACAGCTCAAATAATCAAGTATGGTTTCGCAGAAATACTAGTGGAAGCCAAGGGGTTGTTCAAATGAGCGAAGATGGAAGCACATGGGTAGATCTAACACCTCCGGATATATCTGTAGATATATTAAAATTTTATCTGTCTCCCTCAACAAATCCATTTATAGCTAGCCCAGCTACAAACACACAGCCCAAGGTTACAATTACAATGGTTACATCCAGTTTGTCTACGAGAGTCGAAACTTTACTGCCAACCTATTTGCAAACCACCATAGCTTCGCGTCAATATACTAGATAATATGAAATTCTTAAAAGATATTAAAAATTCACAAGAAGGATCTATTTTGCTAATGTCTATTTTGATTTTGTCTGGAATGGTAACTGCTGCATCTAGTTACGGTATATTAACTTTACAAAATCTTAAGCAATCAATTATAGTTGATAATGGAATACGTGCATTTTATGGAGCTGAATCTGGCATTGAGGACGGATTGTACGAGATCCGCAAAAAAGAAACAGCTGTATCTAGTCTAGATTCCTCTGGTTCGCTTTCTAATTCTGGTGCTTGGTCCAGAACTACAAATACAACCATACAATCCCTAACAAATGATATTAATGAAAATGATTTTTGGAGCATTGATTTATATGATCCAGATAATTCAATTACGTCTCTTAGTACTGCTATTAAATCAATTAGATTGGCTTGGACAGGTGGCGGAAGCGAGTGGATAGAAGTACAGATCACACCGTGGGATAATACAGGTGCAATTGGCACTCCATCTACACAGCTTTTTAGCTCTGCATCTAATCCCGCGATTGTTAACTTGCAGGATTTTAGTAACAAGCTTTATCGTGTACGTATAAAATCGTTATACGCAGCAGTTACAGATATGACTGTCACAACATATAGCGGATTAAATGCAGGAGGAGTACAGGTCAATGTTCCGTCATATATAACAATGTATAGTACAGGTACATTTAGTCGTGCAAATCAAGTAGTACGAGCCCAAATGCCCCACAGAGCTCCTATTAGCGGTCAATTTGGATATGTTTTGTTTTCAGAGCAGGATCTAATTAAATAAATAATTACTGGATTTTTTTATTTAAGTATAGTTTTTTTATATTAGAAAACCAGCCATTAATTTTATATTCTTCTATAACTTCGGCTCTTGGTGTTGGGCTAAAAGATATTGAATATAAATTTTGTGTTGTTAGGTGACCAGGATTAATTTGTGGTATCTCAATTTCTAACATTCCTGTTTTGCCAATACTACAACAAACTATGCCAAGCCACTCATATCCTGCGTCTAGTTCGCGTGGACCTAAATTATATTTGGCAATTATATCATTTGCGAAATTTGTTTTTCCTCTATTCCATTCAAGGTAATTATGAGTTCCAATTATGCTATATACTACCAAGAGCGCGGCACTGATAAAAAATACTGCCTTAGACCACTCGAATTTTGAAAGCAAAATTGCGCCTAATATGTATATTATTGGAATTACAAGTACTAGATATCTATCAAATGATGTAAGGCCAAGTAATGATGCTATAAATAGCACAAGGAAAATCCATAAAAAATTGTATTTAGTACTAAATATTTTTAGGTGTTGTGTATTGCGTGTGACAATAAATATGAATATTGCAATTACTATTGCAATAAGGTAATGGATTGAATCATATATAAAATTTGGTCCCCATTGATTTGGACGCATCATTAGTACATCTATTGAGGGGCCAATTCCAACTCTTGTAATTATATTTCCAGGCTGCGGAAACGTATGGTGTAATATGCTTATAACAAGTGCCGAAACTAGCAGGGCAATTATTAAAAGGCTGAGTAATCTATCTTTAAGCCAGTGAATATTTTTTGCGAATATAGCGAGTATTATAGGCGAGATGAAAAACGCAGCAAGTGATACAAAATCCCACAGCTGAACTAGAATAAATCTTGCATTTATGTTCCTTGATATTTCATTTAATTGTAGATCTGGATCAATAATACTCATACTAGACAATGGTAGATATATTGCTAGGAGAACAAGTAATGGTGCTACAAATACGAAAATCAGTTTTTGTACAGGAAATATACGTCTATACAATAACCAAACACCAACGCTGATTGGCAGAAGTAT
>CAZXOU010000045.1:0-6681 GCA_964642355.1 uncultured Gammaproteobacteria bacterium | reverse complement strand
AAGTACTCTTAGATATGTATTAGAAACATTGTCTAAGCTAATTGCTCCGGTTATGACTTTTACTGCAGAACGCGTGTGGCACAAGAGTGGCAACAAAGAGTCAGTTCATCTTCAGGATTGGCCAAAAATTTCAAAAGTTGACGAGTCATCACTAGAAGAAATGGAAAAAGTTCGTTCTATTGTTGAGCTTGGCTTGGCTCGTCGCGCAGAAAGTGGAATTAAAATTCGCCAGCCTTTGCAGTCGGTTGCTATTATTGGGTCTGATTTGGATAAAAAATACGAGCAACTTGTATTAGATGAACTCAATGTAAAAGAAGTTTTATTTGAAAAAGGCAAATCAGAAAAAGTGGAAGTTAAATTAGATACAAATATTTCACAAGAGCTGGAAACAGAGGGCAATCTTCGCGAGCTTGTGAGATCTATAAACAGTATGCGAAAAAAAGAAGGCTTAAATGTTGGAGATAAAATTGAGCTTTCGTACGAAACCGACTCAGTTGCTCTAAATCAAGTTTTTGAACAATTTGGCGATGAGTTAAAAAAATCAATTATAGCTTCAAAAATTTCTAAGGAAAAGAATGGAGGAGAAGAAGTTGATGTAAATAAAGAAAAAATCAAACTCACTATCAAAAAATAATATGGCAACTTACAAAACAAAAGCCATAATACTTTCATCATACCCCTACAAGGAGCATGATAGGATAGTTACATTTTTCTCAGAAGAGTTTGGAAAGATAGATGCACGGGCTCGGGGATCACGAAAAATTATAAGTAAGCTTGCGGGTCATTTGGAGCCTTTTGTAGAAACCGAATTGCTACTGGCGAACGGAAGAAGATGGGATATAATAGCTGGGTCAAGAACAATACAAGCTCAATCACGAATTAGATCAAGTGTAGAATTTACAAGTAGTGCCAGTGTGTGTGTAGAGGCAGTAAAACACATAACCAAACCTCAGTCATACGAGCCAAATGTGTATGATTTATTAAATAGAGTTTTGCATTATTTAGATACAGATGCGAATATTAAAGAAATGCCGCAATTAGTTTCTACATTTTTGTGGAGACTGCTCACAATTTCTGGGTTTAAAGCAGAGCTAGACCAATGCATTAATTGCAGAGACAAAGTTCATTCTGGTATGTTCAGCTTTGAGGGAGGAGGTATGTTATGTCCTAATTGCAAAAATAGAGATGCATTAGGAGTAGATGTTAGCGAAAATTTACTTATTAAACTGCAAAAATCCGACTTGCAAGAGAAAGCAGCGCAATCTATTGCAACTAGATTTTGGAAGAGGATAGTAGACCACAACATATTGCATAGTTTGAATTTTTTTGAAATACTACATAATTATGAAACGCAACGTTAGTACTACAATGAAAAAAATTTACGGTACAGGAAACTTTAATCCCAGAAGCTTTGATAAGCGTCCTAAAAGGAGTGGGGCTAGGATGTATCTTTGGGGGTTAGCTTTTTTCCTATTTGCTGTAATTGCTGTTATTTTAGGAGGATTATATTTATTTGGCAGAATACCGGATAGTTTTACAGGAGATAGAATTATTTTTGCAATACAAGGAAACAAAACTCCTAAAACAGCAGTGGGTGAGGAATATGAACTTACTGTTACAAATAACGAAGAAATTGCCTTAGAAGGGCTAGAATTGTTTATAGATTGGTCAGATAGTGAATCTAAAGCCTTGGGTGCTGCTGTACACTTTATGTCGTCGGAATCAACCCCTACTAGCGAAGCGAATAACACATGGGATCTTGGGAACCTTGGCGTGGGAGAGCAGATATCTTTTAAATTTACGTCAAGATTTGTAGGGTCTAGTGAGCAAGAGGTTAGTTTGCCTTTTACTTTAATATATAAGCCTTTAGGGTTTGGCAGTACATTTACTAGCCAGTACACAGAACAATTTGTGTTGGGTGATCCTACTATTTCAATTGATATAATATCTCCAGATGTTGTTGCAGATGGAACAGGGATCGATTTTACTATACAAGTTTCGGGAGATTCACTTGAAAACGAAAACGTAGATGAATTAAAACTAGTTATAGACGCACCTTCGTCATTAAGTATTACATCATATGATCCGGAGACTGCTGAAGATTCCATAGATGAATGGGTTTTGAGTGCATTACCAGAGAATGGAGGAATATATGAGCTTAAACTAAAAGGTACAATTGAGGGTGCCGTTTCAAGCAAGCATACTTTTAAGGCGCAATTGATAAGAGATTCTGGTACGGAATTGTTAAGTACAGAAAAAGAACTAATAATACAAAGCGCTGATGCAACACTGTCTATCACAACAGATCCAGCTCAAGGAAAAAAACTCCAATGGGGAGAGCGTCTAGATTATTCTATTGATATTGAAAATACAGGATCATATGTTATGCGCGATGCAGTTGTTAGTGTGAGTTTACCAGAGGATAGCTTGTGGCAATCTGATTCGTTGAATATTCAAAATGGTGGATTTTTTGAGGGAGGAAATGTTTTTTGGGACACAACAACTACAAGTAAGCTAGATTCTATACGTCCAGATGGATCTACAACTCTTGCGTTCAGCTTAAGTACAAGAGCAAAGCCGCCAAAGGGATTTGTTGGAAGCCCAACATTAATTGTTTCAGGATCAGCAACATCTAAATTAGGGGATCAAGATGTAACAGTTGAAAGCGGAAATATATCAGTTAATATATTGGCAGATGTGGAATTTGATACAACTGGCTGGCACACAAGCGCCGAAGGAATTACTTGGGGCTCAGGACCTAATCCACCGCAAGCGGGGCTTGAGACTACATATGCAATAATTTGGAAGTTAGGCCCAACCACATCATCTCTAAAAGATTTAGAATTCAAAGCTCAATTGCCTTCTAGGGTTTCTTGGAAAAACGACACTAATCTTTCTATCGGAGAAATTTCTTATGATTCTTCAGAAAAAATGGTTATTTGGAAAGCTAGTAGAATTCCTGCATTAGAGCTTCCAACAGAAATTAGATTTATGATTGGTATTACGCCTAGCTCGTCATTAGGAAATTCATCTATATTGCTAGAACAAACATCTTTGGTAGTAGTAGATGCTGCCGCAGACGAAGAATTAGAGTTTTTTAGAAATTCAGTTACCTTGGGTGATATAGAGTAAATGTTTAAAGTTACAAAGCAATCTAAAAAGTCGCACGCTCGAACTGCTACGCTAAAAACAGCGCACGGAACCATCCGTACGCCTTTTTTTATGCCCATTGCTACCAAAGGTGCTGTCAAATCCCTCACAAGCGATGATATTCGCTCTCTACGCGCTCAAATTATATTATCCAACACATATCACCAGTTATTGCGACCAGGCTTAGAAGTTCTTAAAAAAGCTAGTGGATTACATAAATTTATGGATTGGGATGGCCCTATGCTGACTGATTCTGGGGGGTTTCAAGTTTTTTCGTTGACAAAGATTAGAAAAATTTTACCAAATGGAGTTAAATTCAGATCTCATATAGATGGAAAAGAATTTTTACTAACTTCAAAAAAGGCTCTTGAGATTCAAAAGGTAATTGGATCTGATATTAGGATGGTGCTAGATGTGTGTCCGGCTTATGGATGTTCTAAACGAGAAGCCGAAGATGCTGTTAGCAAAACAACAAAATGGGCAAAAGAGAGTTTAAAAAACAAAGCAAAAGATAAAAGTCTTTTATTCGCTATTGTACAAGGCTCAACAGATAAAGATCTTCGCTTGAAGTCAGCTCGCGAATTAGTTGATCTTAACTTCGACGGATACGCAATTGGAGGACTTGCAGTAGGCGAACCAGGAAAAGAAATGTTAGATGTTTTAGATTATACTGTTCCAGCCCTGCCAAAAGATAAGCCACACTATTTAATGGGTTTAGGATATCCAGAGCAGATTATAGAGGCAGTAAAACGTGGTATTGATATGTTTGATTGCGTAATTCCAACACGCGAGGCAAGACATGGAAGATTATATTTTTGGAAGAATGATAAATTCAAATACGAGGCAGTTTCAATTACAAATGCAAAGTTTGCAAAAGATTTTTCGGAAATTAATCCAGATTCAAAACTGCGAGAGTTGAAAACTTACACAAAAGCATATCTTCATCATTTATTTAGAACACAGGAGCCATTATCAATTCGTTTGGCCACGCTAAATAATGTTGAGTTCTATTTAGAGTTGATGAGTAGAATACGTGCAGGAATACGTAATGGTGGTATATAAGCCTTTTTTTTGATATAGTTAGCACATACCTATGGCTAAACTTGATACAATGGACAAAATTGTTTCGCTTGCAAAACAACGCGGGTTTATTTATCCCGGGTCAGAGATTTATGGCGGACTTCAAAACTCTTGGGATTACGGCCCACTTGGTGTTGAGCTAAAAAATAATATCAAATCACTTTGGTGGGATATGTTTGTGCGCCAAAGGGATGATATGGTTGGTATTGATACTGCTTTGATTATGAACCCAAAGGTGTGGGAAGCTAGTGGCCATGTTTCAGAATTTAATGACCCAATGGTTGAGTGTAAAAAATGCCATTCGCGTTTCCGCGCTGATCATCTTAAAAAAGATAAGTGTCCAGAATGTGGAGGCGAACTAACTGAATCTAAACAATTTAACATGATGTTTAGAACTCATCTTGGTCCTGTAGAAGATGATGACAATCAAGTATATCTTAGACCAGAGACTGCTCAAGCTATTTTTGTAGATTTTAAAAATGTATTACAAACTTCTCGCCAAACTTTGCCTTTTGGTATTGCGCAAATTGGAAAAGCATTTAGAAACGAAATTACTCCGGGTAATTATATTTTCCGTACGCGAGAGTTTGAACAAATGGAAATTGAATATTTTATTGAGCCGCCGAAAGACGACAAAGAATGGCAAAAGCATTTTAATAAATGGGTAAAAGAATTGCACAAGTGGATTGATGTTGTTGGAATAGATAAAAAGAAAATTCATGAGTTAGATGTGCCAAAAGACGAGCTTGCACATTATTCTAAAAAAACAATTGATTTTGAGTTTGATTTTCCTTTTGGAAAAGATGAACTATATGGCTTGGCATACAGAACAGATTTTGATTTAAAAAATCACGAAAAAAGTTCTGGCCAAGATACTAAGTATCTAAACCAAGAAACAAACGAAAAATATTGGCCTCATGTTATTGAGCCAAGTTTAGGGGTTGATCGTACGCTTCTTGCCATTCTAGTAAGCGCATATCACGAAGAAGGAGAAGGAAAAGACAAGCGTGTTGTTCTAAAATTAAAGCCGCAAGTTGCTCCATACAAAGCAGCTATATTTCCTTTAATGCGCAACAAACCAGAGCTTGTAGAAAAAGCACGTAAGGTTTATGATGATCTCCGCAAAAAGTTTACTATTGCATGGGATGATAGGGGAAACATAGGCAAGCGCTACTATGCCCAAGATCAAATCGGCACTCCATATTGCATTACAATAGATTTTGATACTTTAGAGGATGATACAGTCACAATTCGCGACATAGATACAGCAGAGCAGGAGCGAGTCAAAATAGATGAATTAGATAGTAAATTACAAGATTCTTTAAACTAATTTTTGATTATTTTGCTGTCAATAAATATTTCTGCATTGTTTTCAATATTAGTCTCACCGGTAAATTCGTGGCCATTGAGTACAAGGATGGGGACACTATTATACTACGGTGCCCCGACTGCGGCCACGTGACCGAAACTACCATTGCAAGCAGGGCACCGTCGGCAGTTTTATTCCTTCAGCTCATTCAGAAACTGGTGTTCGACGGGAGAGGCGTCAAACTGACGCTGCCGGACTCGATCGTCGAGATCAAGCCGGTGCCGTGACAGTACACCTCCGAAGTTGCCACCACAACCCCCTTGGGCTTAACCGTCTGAGGGGTTTTTTACAAGTTCAAAAAAATAATTTATTTCACTTAACGGCCGCTGCATATGCGAACTTTGACAGTGGTATCATAGCGCGTTAGCGCACCACTGGCAAAGTTGGGTGAGGGCTTTTTGGCTGTGTGCAAGCAGCTGAAAAGAAGCCCGAACCGTATATGCAGCTGTTATATGATGTACAGGTTCTCTTTTAATTTGCGTAAGCAAATTATTTTTAACTAAAGCAATACAATTTTGTTTTCCTGTTTGGGGCGAGAGGGAGAGGGGAATTAAAGGGGTGAATGCTCGAGCCCCAAACTCTATTCTATTTGTTTAAATATGTGATTGTAAATTGGAGGACTGTAGCGAAGGATCCCCACAGTAAGTATGGAAGATTAGCATATACTACCCAGCGCACATGTGGCCATATTGCAACTAGTCCCCAAATAAGTGTTCCAACAACAAGCAAAATGTCTATAGATGCTAATACATTATTTTGGAGGCCAAATTGTATTGGGGTGAATGCAAAGTTAAAAACGAGGTTCAGAGCAAAAGGTAGTGCTACCATCCGAGGGATATCTTTCTTGAAGGCTTTATAGAAAACTGTGCCATATGAAAGAGCGATTAAAATATATAGTACTGTCCACACAGGCCCAAATAGCCATGATGGAGGCGTCCACAAAGGCTTAATTAATTCTGAGTACCAGTTTTCCATAGGCATATTGAGGGGTTAAAGTGGGCAATCGTTTCTGCTAATTGCCGCGTAAAATCCGCACCAGCTAAAGATTGCTTCAAATAATGTAAATCCACTCAAGAAAAGCA
>CAZXOU010000044.1:0-6724 GCA_964642355.1 uncultured Gammaproteobacteria bacterium | reverse complement strand
TGGTCTCAATGTTTTCGGCAATAGTTGTTACAAGAATGTGGATAGAGATTATAGGTAAAATTAAATGGCTGTCTAATAAAAAATGGTTTTGGGGAGCTTAACTAATATGCAGATTATAAAACACAGAAAAATATATTTTACCATTTCTGGCTTGCTGGTTAGTGCAAGTATAATTGTTATTGCAATATTTGGATTAAACCTTGGGATTGATTTTACTGGTGGATCATTAATGGAAATAAGCGTAGATGAACGAATCAGCACTGATTCTCAAAATATTGAATCTATATTAACTGTGGCAGAGGGGGAGGAAGAATCAGAAGTAATACCTACCCTAGAATCTGTTCGCGTGCAAAAAACAGGAGAGAACGGATACCTGTTGCGTTTTCGTGATGTAAATCAAGATGAACATCAATCAATTATAAATAAACTAAACAACGAGTTTAATAGTATTTTGCCTATTGATGAAAAAGAAGACGTTGTTGCCGAAGAACCAGAAACAGAATCTATAGCAGGTGTAGAGGCAACTGACGTGAATGAAAATCCAATTGATATTAATTTTGAGCCCTCCTCCCCAGAGGACAGGCCTGCTTCGGGCATAGTTGCTGAATCTCCAGTTATTACAATTGGCGGACAAGTGTTAGTGCAAGAGCTTAGATTCGAAACTATTGGTCCTGTAATTGGTGAAGAGCTTAAGCAAAAAGCAATATATGCAATGATTGCTGTTATAATTGCAATTGTATTTTATATTGCATGGGCTTTTAGAAAAGTTAGTGATCCTGTTTCTAGTTGGAAGTACGGACTAACTGCCATAATTGCCTTGGCGCATGATGTAATTATTCCAACAGGTCTGTTTGCTGTTCTTGGGGCAATTGCGGGAATTGAGATGGATATATTATTTGTTACAGCCCTATTAACTATTCTTGGTTTTTCTGTGAATGATACAATAGTTGTATTTGATAGAACAAGAGAGAACTTAGCACGCGACCATCACAGGCATGAGTTTGATTGGATAGTGAACAAAAGCGTGAACGAGACCATCAGAAGATCAATTTACACGTCTTTAACCACGTTCGTGGTCTTGCTTTCTATTTATCTTTTTGGCGGAGCATCAATAAGCAACTTTGTTCTGGCTTTGATGATTGGTGTTGTAATTGGTACTTATTCTTCTATCTTTTTAGCTTCGCCTTTATTAGTGGTTTGGGAGAAGTGGTCGCGCAGATAGTCTTTTATACCTAAGCCGTTGCATTGTTGTGGTTTTTTGTTTTGTGGTATAATAAATTATATGCCAGAACAAGAACCAAAATTTACGATTGAAGAATTCAAGAAAGAAGAAGATACAGAGATTCAGGGTTTAGATGTACCTGAAGCAGGACAAGAGCAAGAAATTGAAAAAGAGATAGAAAATCTGCCACAGAACAAACGAGAAAAGCTTGGACTTGGTATAAATAATATTGGGTTTTTCATTGAGGCAAAAAAAGATGCTGCTTTTGCGCGAATACATGAACGTGCGATCCTTTGTGCGTTCCTGCGTTGCTGCGGTCATGATTGTTCTCCTCGTTGCAAGGGGTTGTGGGGAGGGGAGTACTGATTTCAACTATCTAAAACTAAAAAATACCTCCTTTCAGTTAATTGTTAAAAAACAATTTAAGCAGGTATTTACTCACAAAAGCTATATTTTGTCAATATTTACATCAAATCCATTTATGCTTCTTAAATAATCCAAACATAAATGCTGTGCCAATTACCATAATTGCAATCACTTTCCAAAAACCAGCGCCAGAATTCATAAAAGGCATACCCTCTATAGTATTCATTCCAAATATAGCAGCCAATAAGGTTAAAGGAAAAACAATTACAGAAAAAATGGTCAAAGTTTTCATTATGTCATTCAGCCTAAACGAGATTAAAGACTCATTAGTCTCTTGAATAGCATCAATAGTTACTTTGTGATTTTCCAGTTGAATCCAAATATCACTGGAAAGATTAATTACCCGAGTAAATTGTGCTTGTAACTTTTTATCACTGAACTTGGCGCTAAAGTAATCTTTTGATTGAGTTTTTAATTCCTCTAATACATTTTTTTGCGCTCGCATTGTTTTGCGTATTGCAACAATGTTTCTTTTAATGCCCAATATTTTATTAATCAACTCACGCTCTCTCCTTGTAAATAGCTGGTTATCAATTGCATCAATATCCCAAGATACGTGGTTTAAGATAGGGTACATAGAAAGATCAAGTTTTTCAAATAAATCTAGTAAGAATTGTATTACAGATTCATTTTCATATTTATCCCTAAATTTTGGCTCATTAGATATTTTATCTTCCAGATCTTGCATTACATTGATTTCATTCTTATGTAAAGTTACAAGATTATCTTTGTTCGCAAAAAAATCTATTTCACTAATTGCGATGGTTCCAGTTTTTCTATTGTGAACTGGAAACAAAAGAATGATAAAAACATACTCATCGCTAAAATCTATTTTAGGACGAAGCGGGGGATTGGCAGCATCTTGCAGATGCGATGCCTCAAAATCAAATATATCTCTTAGATAACGTATCTCTTCTTCGCTATTATCTGTTAAGTTATGCCAAGCAAATTTTTTAAATTTAGTACTTTTAGCTGCCATATTATCTAGTAGTCTTAAATGGGTCGTCTATAACACTAGGAAGGTCAGTGCTAATTTTGTATTCGTGCGTAGAATGCACACGATTAAAAATTGTTAAATCAATATTTTCTAATGCAACCTCTTGCTTAAGAACAACTACAACTTTTGCCTGAATAATAGTTTGGTAGAAATCTCGATACAAGAAAATTACAATTAAAGACATAAATATCCCAATAGATAAAATAACTGCTATTCTGATTTTCATTAAATTATCAGTAGGCATTTCTATTGTTGATTTTGTTTTTTTCTTGAAGAAGGGTAATTGCATATTATAGTATTGGAATTAGCCAATAAGTAGTTGCTCCAATAGATACTGTGGCAGTTCTGTCATATGGATTATTTTCTTTGGAGTGTATTGCCACGTTCATTTCATTAATATTGGTGTAGTGTGGAAGAGTTTCCACCATCTCAATCCAGCCTAATATTTGTTCCCATGTGCCACTAATAAGAAAAGAAAATTCAAGTTCGCTTATGCGTTGCTCTGGTATGCGTTTTGCATCTCCAATGTTCATTGTAATTTCTATACCAGCAAGGCTTGCAAGTTCTTCTATTGCTGTTATATATTGTAGTTCTTGATTTTCTTTAAGTAAAATATTGTTTAAGAATTCTGCATCTTCTTTTACATTTCCATAAGTTTTTTGAACTTGGCCTCGTGTATACAAAAGTTCCAATCTTTTTCTCTCTTCAAGTACTTGCTCGTTTATTGATCTAATTTTTTTAAAAGATGGAATAATTAATAGTACAACAATAGCCACCAGCATAAGAGTGAATGCTATTGTGGATACCATGAATCGATTTTTTATTAGTTCTCTCATAAACTTGGCTCTGTATTTACTGTTTGTGCTGGTGCTCTGTTGTATATATTTTTTTCTAATGTGCCAGAAAATCTAAAATCAATATCTTCTTTTTCTAAAAAGTTAGATAAAGGCGATTCTAGCTTGCTTATTATTTCAGATTTTTCTAGCATCTCCTTTGTAGCTATTAGTTCCTCTCTGTTTGTTGCGGTTCCCGTAAGTTTAAAAGTAGAAGATTGCGTATTTACGTTCAAAAAGTCAATTGTAACTCCCTCTGGGAAATCGTTTGTTAATTCGGACAATAGAGCACTCCATTTGATAAAATTCATTTGCATGGTGGCAGCATAATTTATACGGTTATTAATTTTTCCAATGTTATTTTGGATTATAGTGTGTTCTACATTAACCAAATATGTGTCCTCTTTTAGTGTTTTAAAATGTTCAATTAAAATAAATCTAGCTGCAGAAAGTAAAATAGCATTAACTGCAATTACAACCACAATCAGACCAACAATTCCATGAATCAAATAAAACATTCTCTCTCTTTTGAGAATGATTTTTTGCGAATTAGGAATTAGATTTAGATATCGTTTGATCATGTTCTAAAAGCGTTAGTTAAGCCAAGTCCAATTGCTGTGGTATACGAAAGGTTTAAATTATGCTTTTCTGCGTCGTGCGCATTTATCATTGGATTTGCTCGTGTTATTTTTATGTTAGGCAAAAGTTCCGAAAGCATTTCTGGCAAGCCTTGGAGCTGCGCTCCGCCACCACAAAGCATTATATCGTTTATAGGACTTGCCCCGGCAAAGTGTTCTTTGTAAAATGATGTATTCTTTTTAAAGATTGTTGCTAGTTCCTGAACCATTGGACCTAGTACAGTAAGCAGTGATCCTTTTCCTTTTGTCTTGTCCAATCCAATATTAGTTTTAGCTTTTTCTGCGTCTGTTTGCGATAGAGAAAGTTCTTGGGCAATGCGATTTGTCATATCATCACTTGCAAATGGAACACTAATTGTAAATTGTATACTTCCATGATCAAATAAAATAAAACTTGCCCTTGTTGCGCCAATATCAACCACTGCAAGAGATTTTTTTTCTGGCTCGTTATAAGGCAATACACTCCTAAGAATTGCTTGTGCTTCTATTTGTAATGAAACTGGTATAAGGTTGCAGTTTCTTAAAGAGGAGGTATATGCATCAGAAGTTTTTTTAGGAATAACTCCAACCAAGACAGATGCCTTGCTTGGATCTATATTTTGGTTAGGAACAATGCTCCAATCTAAGTATGTGTCGTTTATGTCTAAGGGGACGTGACGAGGCAGTTCATCTCTAATTAATGCTGGTATTTCTTCGGAAGATTTAGCGTCAATTGATAAAAGCTTAATAAACGTATGTGTCTCTGGAAGGCAAGCATGAACATATTTAGTTTTAATTTTTTTTGGCGCAACATTATCTAGTAATTTTGTAAGGTATTCACAAAATATATCTGGTTTAATAAGGGCACCTTTGTCAAAAACTCCTTTAGGGACATCAATAGAGCCAGTACTACTAAGCTGGGCACTTGTGCCATAAGGCTTTAAATAGGCCACTTTTAGTGATCTATCTCCGATGTCTAATCCAAATGAATCAAATGTAGTGGTGAAAATTTGCATTTAAAATTCTTCTTCCCAATGATTTATAAATAGTATTTGAGAAACAAGAGGTTCACCAAGTGCTTCTAAAATATAATCTTCGTTTAATGTCATTACTGTAGGGTCCCATGACATAAGTATTTTAATGTCTTGCGCAATAATTGCGCCCTCAATGTCAGTATCAACATTTTCCCATATTCCATCAGTAACAATAAAATTTCCACCAGCGTATACCAATCCATCTATATCCACATCAGAAGAAAATCCTCCTATAGTAATATTTTTCTTACTTAACACTCCAGATGGTTCATCCACTATTTTGTTAACAGTTAATGTTGCCGCTGTTCCACTAAAACTAAATCCACTTCCAACTCCAATTGATCCGTCTGCGATAAGAAGTCCATCGATTGTAAGTGATTGATTTTTTTTGATGTACACATTTCCAGTAACATATGTGATGCCAGTTAAAGTTGTAACAGGAAAATCCTTTAATAGATTTCTAAATTCACTACTAGTGTAAACTTGATCTGCAAGAGATTTGTATGAACTTGTGGCTGTTGAATCAAAATCAAGCTCTGGGATTAAAATGCTAACAGGAACTGGTGGGCTGTTTTGATCAAACACGCCTAGTGTTGCGGTTAGGCTAGAGGATACACTTACGTCAGCATCAGATACTGCCTTTGCTGTTTGATCAGTGGACCATGTACTAAAAAAAGAAAGATCAATATCATTATTTGCAAATATTTCTCCTCCAATAACTGACACATTGCTTCCTATGCCTCTAATATCATTATTTGCTATTAATGTTGTTGCTGTTATAGGATCGTCATTAATTGCTTTAAAGACTCCGACTTCAACAACTCTTTGAGCTTGTGTGTCACGAACATCAATGGTGCTTGTTGCCGTAATAATTGCTTTGGCTAAATCTTGATTTACAATTGATACTGTGTAAGAACCTCCTGTTACTAAAGAGTCATTCCTAGTAAAACTTGTACTCCAGTTTGGGTCAGTTTCAAAATTTGTTTTGTAAGTAGCATCATTCTGGAGTTTCCAAAATGCCTCTTGCACGCCTGCTTCAGCTAGGTAATAAGCTTGAGGCGCAGTATCAACAATGGTAGCAACTTTTACCTCTTGTATTATAGCAGAAAGATAAAAGCTAACAATAATAATCATTGTTGTTAAAATAAATAAAGACGAAATTAAAAGAAAACCAGATTTCTTATTGTTATAGGTTTCTTCCATAAACTGTTGTTCTTGTGTTATGAGTGATTTCTCCTTCTATTAAAATTAGTTCTAGAAAAATTGGATTATTGCCATAGTAGTCTATATCATTCACAAATTCCCCAACTACATTGTCAGAAATAATTGTTACGTCTGGAGGATTGCTAAAATCGTCTTCTGCATCAAAAGGAACTAATATGGTTGATTCTGATGCAAAAGAGTACTGCCTAATTTGCCTGTTAAGGTCTGTTCCAGTTAAATAGTATCTTACATATTGCAAAATCGTTGTATGGCCGTCTTGAACTTCTACATCGTTTGGAGGAGGGTTTTCTACGTCATCTTTTGTCTCTGGAAGTATTGTTGCGATATCCCGCGCTTCTCTAAAATCACGAGTTATGCGTTCTATAATAATA
>CAZXOU010000043.1:0-6798 GCA_964642355.1 uncultured Gammaproteobacteria bacterium | reverse complement strand
ATCTTGATCCTTTCTTGGAAATGATTCCAGCAACGGGAGGGGAGTTCCCGTTGCTGGTGTTTTGAGGAACGACTACGTCACCTAGCGTGCGTCTGCTGTTTAAACAGCGCATCGTTCCGCTGCTCTCTGGCACGCATGATGTGCAATATGCGTTCCTGTTCGTCATCGTCAAACGGTGACACAATGCCGGTCGTCGGATCGACGTAATGAACTGAAGGCTCAGGCACTTGCGAAAGCAACATCGCGGCTACAACCTGGTCCGAACTGACTTGATCAACACTATCCATGATTCTACCTCCAACTTTTGTCGACAACTGTTGTGCCTATCCTAGCACTGTTGCTGCGACATGTGGTGTGCAAGGAACCATCCATGGCTCCGAGGTAGAGGAATATGGGAAGCTATCCCTCAGTGGTAAACAGCTCTTCTAATAGAGCTGTTAGTTCTGTATTCTCTGGAAGATCCAGGTATAACCTTCTGGCTGCTCTGGCCATTGTGAGCGATTGATCTAAGCAATCAATGGCTGTGCGTACTACATGATTTCCTTCCACCCTATTAGGCAGCTTATTGAGCTCTAAAATCCACTGTATGATTCTTGGTTCCTCAATTAGAGTCAACATTGCTCCGTATAGTGGCTCTGATTTTTTAATCAGTAGAAAGATATTGCCATATCCGTTCTTGCTGGACATCTTGTGCCCCCTTCCTAGTCCTATAATTGAATTTTAATGAACTATGCATTATACTCTATAATTAGAGGTTTGTCAACCTTTAAATATAGCCAATTTTGGGCTATTTTTAGCCTTTAATTATGTGATAATTTATGATACCATAAATGCTATAAACAGCTAAATATATGAGTTTTTTAGACAAATTACTTGGTGATCCTGGAGATAGGCAAATTAAGAAAAAAATGCAGCCTATTGTAGAAAAGATTAACAATCTTGAGTTTGAAATTGAAAAGAAGTCAGATGAGGATCTAAAAGGATATACTAAACAATTTAAAGATCAATTAAAATCTGGAAAAACATTAGACGACATAATGCCAGAAGCTTTTGCAGTTGTTCGCGAAGCAGCTAAGCGTACATTAGGAATGCGGCATTTTGATGTGCAGTTAATCGGTGGAATGGTTTTGCATGATGGAAATATAGCGGAAATGAGAACTGGTGAAGGAAAAACCATGATGGCAACTTTGGCAGTATATTTGAACGCGTTATCTGACAAGGGCGCTCATGTTGTTACAGTTAATGATTATCTTGCTCGCCGTGATGCTGTATGGATGGCGCAGATTTATGATTTTTTGGGATTAACAGTTGGAACAATTCAGCACGACAAATCGTATTTGTATGATGCTGGTGTAAAAGCACCAAGAGAGGAAGACCAAGAAAATCAAGATGCATCATCTCCAATGGTAGAGATTGATTATGATCATCTTCGGCCCGTAGAGCGCAAAGAAGCATACAAAGCAGACATTACATATGGAACCAATAATGAGTTTGGGTTTGATTATCTTAGAGACAATATGGTTGCAGATGTGGATCAAATGACACAGCGCGATTTTAACTTTGCAATTGTGGATGAAGTTGACTCAATTTTAATTGACGAAGCTCGTACTCCTCTTATCATCAGTGCTCCAGATAACAGGCCAATTGATCAGTATTACAAATATGCAAAACTCGTGAATCAATTAAAAGTTGATGAAGATTATAATATAGATGAAAAATTACGTTCATCTACTTTAACAGAGGCAGGAATCAAAAAAATGGAAAAAGCCTTAGGTATGGAAAATATTTATACAGAAGGTGGATTAAGTGTTGTTCATCATTTAGAGCAAGCACTAAAGGCCAATACTTTATTTGAAAAGGATAAGGATTATGTAATACAAAATGATGAAGTAGTAATTGTAGATGAGTTCACTGGCAGAATGATGCAAGGTAGGCGATATAGCGAGGGGTTGCATCAAGCAATAGAGGCTAAAGAAAATGTAGAAATAAAACGAGAATCCAGAACTTTGGCAACTATTACGTTCCAAAACTATTTTAGGCTATACCCAAAGCTAGCTGGAATGACAGGGACCGCAAAAACAGAAGAAGAAGAGTTCAGAAAAATTTATGGATTAGATGTATTTGTAATTCCTACAAATAAGCCAATTGCTCGTATTGATTCCCCAGATAGAGTATATAAATCTCGAAAAGGAAAATACGAAGCATTAGTCAAAGAAATAAAAAAAGTGAACGAAAAAGGACAGCCAATTTTAATTGGTACAGTCTCAATAGAACAGAATGAGGAATTTGGAGATTTTTTAAACAAATCTGGAGTTAAGTACGAAGTGTTAAATGCAAAAAACCACGAGCGTGAAGCGGAAATTATTGCTCAAGCAGGCGCAAAGGGATCTGTAACTTTAGCCACAAATATGGCAGGACGTGGAGTTGATATTGTTTTAGGGGGTGCTCCTTTTGATGAGGCCCGCGCAGAAGAAGTTAAAAAGCTTGGTGGTTTGCATGTTATGGGTACAGACAGGCACGAGGCCAGGCGAATAGATAATCAACTTCGTGGACGTAGCGGACGACAAGGTGATCCTGGATCTTCTCAATTTTTTATATCTGTGGAAGATGATTTAATGCGCATATTCGGGTCAGATCGCATCAAGAACATGATGAATAGATTGGGTGTGCCAGATGATATGCCAATAGAAAACAAGATGGTTTCTAAATCAATTGAATCTGCTCAAAAGAAGGTAGAAGGAAATAATTTTGATATACGTAAACATGTTGTTGAATATGATGATGTTATGAACCATCACCGCGAAGCAATTTATAAACACCGCCACGCTGTTCTTAAAGCTTCGGACGAAGCTGGATTGCGAGATCAGATTTTTGATATGTTTGATAAAGAAATAGAGCAAGTTGTAAACTTGCATACTGCGCACGAAAATCATCAGAAGTGGGATCTAAAAGAAATAGAAGAGACAATGGCTACTATTTTTCCTCCAGACACAAAAGTAAATATATCAGACACAATTAAACCCTCAACTGACAAAGATAAAGGTGAAGATGCTCAAATTAGATCAAAACTTATAGATCATCTGTCTACGAAAGCAGAATCTACTTATGATGAAATGATAAAATCAGTGAGCGAGGACGAAGAAGGTGTAAAAAAATTAGAGCGCGCAGTTTTGTTAAATTCAATTGATACGCTTTGGATGGACCATTTAGATGCTTTAGATAATTTGCGTACTGCTGTTGGTTTGCGCGGGTATGGGCAACGTGATCCTTTAGTAGAATACAAGCGAGACGCATATGGGTTATTCCAGCAATTGCAAGGTTCTATTCAAAATTCTGTTGTATATAGTGTGTTTAAAATATTAACTGCACGTGGTGCGCAATCGCAAATACAGAACAACCCAGAGCAAGCTCAAAAATTATTAAATACCTTAGGTGGTAGTTTATCTGCCTTGCAAGGCTTAAAGTTTTCAGCTCCAGCTAAAGAAATGAGCCAAAAAACAGAATCACCAGTTGCACAATCCTCACAATCTGGAACCGAAATGATGCAACAAGCATCAAATTCATCATCATCCACAGAAATTTCTCCGCGCAACCGTTTTGATGGGGACAAGGTCGGCAGAAACGATCCTTGTCCTTGTGGAAGCGGAAAAAAGTTTAAAAAATGTCATGGAAAGTAAAAGCCATATGGATAATACTGAAACAAGAATAAAAAAATTAGAAGATAGAAATAAAAAAGTTGAATCAAGCAAAGCATGGGAAACAAGCTGGACAAGAAGAATTTTGTTAATGATTTTTACTTATCTTGCTATAGGAATTTATCTATCTTATATAAATATACCTCGTGCATGGCTTAACGCGATTGTTCCAGCAGTTGGGTTTATGCTTTCTACTTTGAGTATGCCTTTTTTCAGAAAAATTTGGCTTAAGAGAAACAAATGAAAACAATACTTCTAACATCAAGCGGACAATTTATTACAAAAAATGATTTGTCGTTTTTACCAAAGCCAATCAACCAAATGAAAATGGCTTATGTTACTACTGCTTCAAAAAATGAAGAAGATCAGTCATATATGATAGATAAGCAGGAAGGATTTAAAAAATTAGGAATTGATTTTGAAGAATTGGATATAAAAGGGAAAACAGAGCAAGAACTGCGTGCGAAGTTAAAAGATAAAAAAGTTGTATATGTGGAAGGTGGAAACACTTTTTATCTTCTAAAAGCAGTTCGAGAAAGCGGATTTGATAAAGTTATTAAGGATTTAGTCAACAAAGGGGTTGTGTACATCGGCTCTAGTGCAGGTTCGTATATATGCTGCCCGACAATTGAGGTATCTCTTTGGAAGCATCCATATAAATCTGAACATTTTGGCGTAGCAGATTTTACAGCTATGAATCTTGTGCAATTTTATATTTTTGTTCATTATAAGCCAAAATATAAAGAATTGTTAGAAGAGAAGATTCCACAAGTAAAATATCCAGTTAAAATTTTAACTGACGAACAGGCTTTATTAATTCAAGATGATAAAGTAGAATTAATTGGTGATGGAATAGAAATTACACTATGAAACTTATTCTTGGTTCATCATCAATACCGCGACAAACAATTCTCAAAGATATGGGATATGATTTTGATGTGGTATCACCAGATATTGATGAAAAAGAAATTAGAGATATTGATCCTAATAAGTTAGTTCATAAAATAGCAAACGCAAAAGCAGATTTTATCACCAAAAAAACATCAGAAGATGCAGTAATAATAACTGCAGATTCAGTAGTGGTTGTTAATGGAGAAATAAGAGAAAAGCCAGAAAACAAAGAGCAGGCGTCTATTTGGCTTAAGGAAATGTCAGAAAGCGTTCCATCAAGTCATTTTAGCTCTGTTGTGGTTACAAATACAAAAACGAATAAGCGAGTCTATGGGGTAGAAGAATCAAGTGTAATATTTAGTAATTTACCCGAGCAAGAGGTTTTGGAATTCATAGAATCAGGAGAAGTATTTAAATACGCCGGAGCATATGCTATTGAGCATGAGCCTTTTAAGAGTCATGTAAAAGAAATAACAGGAGAAATGGAATCTATAATTGGCTTGCCAAAAGAATTAACTGAAAAATTACTAAAAGAAGTAGGATACAAATAGTTGCAAATATCATAATAAATGCTAGAATAAACTCGTTATAAAATAAATATACATGGTAAGCAACAGACAACAAGTTTGGACATTATTTTCACTTATTATAGTCCTTGGATTTATTTCAGGGTCTATTTTTGTAGGTAATTTACCACAAGGCTGGCCAGCTAGAGATTGGTTTGGCAGGTTTCGAGCACACTTAGGATTAGACTTACAAGGAGGAGCGCACTTAGTATATGAGGCCGACACATCACAGGTAAGCTTTACAGATGCCCAAACAGCAGTTGCAGGGGTACGCGATGTAATAGAGCGCAGAGTTAATGCTTTAGGTGTATCTGAACCAATTGTACAGACTTCTAAGGTGGATGAACATTTACGGATAATAGTTGAGTTGGCCGGAGTATTTGATGTGAATGATGCTATAGCGCAAATAGGAGCAACACCTTTATTAGAATTTAAAACAGAAGCAGTACCTCCAGAGGCAGAAGTAATAACAGATGAAGAAAGAAAAGTAAGAGAGGAGTTTAATGTTCAGCAATATGCAAAAGCAGAAGATACAATTCAAAAAATAATAACTGCAGATGGGCAAAATTTTGCAGAACTAGCTGCAGAACTTTCAGAAGATCCAGGAAGCGCTACAAATGGTGGAGACTTGGGATATATGCAAAGAAACATTCTTGTTCCAGAATTTGGAACTGTGTTGTTTGATGTATTAACAGGCGAGGGAGAAACAACAATAGATCCTCTAGAAACTGAATTTGGGTATCATATTATACAAAGGTTAGAATCCCGCCAAGCCACAGATCATCAAGGGATTCCGCAGGAGGAGATTCGCGCTCGGCATATATTGTTTAGAACTCAATCTTTAATAGGAGACACACCACAATATGATCCTTGGGAAGCAACTGAACTTGGAGGCAAGCAATTAGCTCGCGCAGAGGTTCAGTTTGATAATCTTTCTGGTGCTGCAACAGTTGGCCTTATTTTTGACGATGAAGGGGATAGGTTGTTTGAAGAAATTACAGACGCAAATGTAGGAAAGCAAGTTGCAATATTATTAGATGGAGTAATAATTTCTGCTCCAGTTGTTCAGCAAAAGATATCAGGCGGAAGAGCGGTGATAACTGGCAACTTTACAATTCCAGAAGCTCGTGAATTAGTTGAGCGTTTAAATGCCGGAGCTTTGCCAGTTCCAATAAATTTAATAGGACAGCAAACAGTTGGACCAACTTTAGGTGCTGTATCAGTTGAAAAAAGCTTAATTGCAGGATTAATAGGTTTTGCATTAGTTGCTCTAATGATGCTTGTTATATATCGCATTTCCGGATTGATTTCTGTAATATCATTATTATTCTACGCAAGCATTGTATTTGCTTTATTTAAATTAATTCCAGTTACATTAACCTTGGCTGGAATTGCGGGATTTTTGCTTAGTATTGGAATGGCAGTTGATGCTAATGTATTGATTTTTGAAAGATTAAGAGAAGAGCTTAGAGGCGGAAATGCGTTTCATCATGCAGTTGCAACAGCATTTGACAGGGCATGGAACTCAATTCGCGATTCAAATGTATCTACATTATTAACTTGTTTAATTTTAGCTTGGTTTGGAACAAGTGTTATTAAGGGATTTGCCATTACACTTGGTTTGGGTGTTTTGGTCTCAATGTTTT
>CAZXOU010000042.1:0-6859 GCA_964642355.1 uncultured Gammaproteobacteria bacterium | reverse complement strand
CTCCTAATTCTGACAAAAACCTAGAAGGAACATTACCAACAATAGATCCATGCATAGCGCGCTGGCGAGTGTGGATGATATACAACCGATCCATTGCCCGCGTTATACCTACATAGCATAATCTTCGCTCTTCCTCTAGCTCAAGTGGATCAATAATACTATTTGAATGTGGAAGCAAGCCCTCTTCTAATCCAACCAAGAACACTGTCTCAAATTCAAGTCCTTTTGCCGCGTGCAAAGTCATTAAAGTTAAGGCCTGCCCATCTGCAGGGTCATAGGAATCTATATCAGCAACTAATGAGACTTCTTCCAAGAAAGATTCCAATCCAGCAAGACCTTTTACGCTCTCAAATTTTTTTGCAACATTTTTTAATTCTTCGATATTTTCAATTCGCTCCTCTGCTTCTTCACCTAATGATTTAAGATTATCTAAATATCCGCTACGAGATAAGAGTAGATCTATAATATCTTTTATTGATAACTCATCTATATTTTGTAAGGCACGATCAAAAACTAATGCAAATTTTTTAATTGCTTGCGAACGCAAGTTAGACAAATTACCAATATCGTCAATCATAAGCATAGTTGATAAAATTGACTGATTTTTAGTACGAGCCAAATCTTGTACAACAGCCAGAGTTTTGTCTCCAATACCACGCGAGGGTTCGTTGATGATGCGAGCAAGACTGATTGAATCATTTGGATTTAACAAAAATCTAAGATACGCTAACGTGTCTTTTATTTCTTTGCGTTCATAAAACCTTATTCCACCGATAAGACGATATGGAACACCATATTTTAGTAAAACTTCTTCTATAGCGCGGGACTGTGCGTTTGTGCGATACAAAACAGCAAAATTATTCCAGCCTATTTTTTGCTGTCCAATGTCAAAAGGCACCCCGCTTATAGGCCTTGCTACATTTGCATGTTTTGATGCCTTGTTTTTGCCCATTGTACCCATAATCTTATCAAGAATACCTGTTCCCTCTGACTCTGATTCATAATCATATGTAATCTCCTCGTCATCCTGAGCCACAGGCGAAGGATCTCGAGCTTGATCACTGGATCCTTCACGTTGTTCAGGATGACGGCTATTTTCAATTTCTGAAATTTTTTCCAAAACTATTTCTGCCTCTCTCACTTCATCAGCGACCTGCATCACCTCTGGAATATGTTCTGCAGATTTTTCTGTCCATAGCTTCTTTTTCATCTGCCCAGAGTTGCCTGATATAATACTGTTTCCAAGTTCTACAATAGGAATAGTAGATCTATAATTTTGTTCCAAACGAATAACATGTGCTCCTTTAAAATCCTGCTCAAATTCCAAAATATTGCGGATTGTAGCACCGCGCCAAGAATATATTCCTTGCCAATCATCTCCTACTACAAATAAATTTTGCTTTTTTCCTGCAAGCTTGCGAGCCCATTCATATTGCACATGGTTCGTATCTTGATACTCATCAATCATAATATAGTGCCACATGTCTTGATATTTCTTGAGCACTTCTGGATGCTTGCGGAATAATATTACGCATTGCATTAATAGATCGTCAAAATCCATTGCATCATTATTCTTAAGATAATTTTGATATGATGAATATAATTGTGAAGCTATTTTTTCTACTGGCCCACGCGCATCATTAGCCATTTCATCTGGCGACATAAGCTCGTTCTTTGCACGGCTTATCATTCCCAAAATAGTTCTTGGATTAATTTCTTTTGGCGAAACCCCTTCCCTTCGCATTACATCGCGCATTGTGGCCTTTTGGTCAGAAGTATCATAAATTACAAACGAACTTTTATAGCCAAGCCTGCCTGCTTCCTCCCGCAAAATACGCGCGCAAATAGAATGGAACGTTCCCAAGGCAGGACTTGATCCGAATCCACTCCAAGTAACCCATGATTTAGGATTCTGGCGAAGCAATGTTGCTGCACGATTTCGTAATTCTGCAGCTGCTTTGTTAGTAAAAGTTACTGCCAAAATTTGATGTGGTAATATTACTTTTTCAGATATAAGGTATGCTATACGATGCGTAAGTGTTTTTGTTTTACCTGATCCTGCTCCAGCCAAAATCAAAACAGGTCCCTCTGTAGCTTTTACAGCCTCAATTTGTTTCTCATTAAGTTCATCAAATAAATTTTGCATGATGTTTAGTATAGCGTTAAATAATTATATAGCCAAATACTATACTTGACACTAATTTTATGAATGCTATACTTTACTTTAATAAAGTACTTTATTTAACTAAAGTACTAATATTAGCAAAAATGTCATGAATGACTTGATAAAAATACTTGAAAAGAAAAATATAACATATAAATTAACACCATTCGGAAAAAATGTTTTTACCTGCGAAGACGTTGCTCAAAGTATTGGCATACAGCCAAAACAAGTAGCCAAAACAATGGTTCTAAAATGCTCGGACAATAGCTGTATACTCGCTGTTCTGGCTGGCAATAAACGCTTGAATATTCAGGCTGTCACAAATGCCACAAACAATAAAAAAGTAAGTTTAGCTAAACCAAATGAAGTTGCGTCTCTTACTGGCTTGCCATTAGGGGCTGTGACGCCATTATTAGCAGTCCAGAAACCAAAAATAAACATTATTCTTGATTCAGAATTAATTGACGAGCCAGTTGTCAATATCAGTAGTGGAGAATTAGATAGCGGTATAAATATATCTCCAAAAGATTTAATCAAAATTATCAAACCTATTATTTATAGTATATCAATATAATTATATGCCTAAATGGAATAACAAATTAACCAAAGACCTTTTTGCCGCAATACTGCAATTAAAGAACGAAAAAGAGGCGAAAAAGTTTTTTCGAGATCTGCTTACAGAGCCAGAACTTATTGAATTTGGCAAACGCTGGCAAGCAGCACAGATGCTAAATGCAAAGGTTCCATACACCGAAATCGTAGAAAAAACCGGTTTAAGTTCAACCACTGTTGCGCGTATTTCTAAATGGCTCAAAAAAGGCATGGGCGGATATAGGTTAATGCTTGCTCGCCTATCTCATTATTCAAACCATTCTTACGAGAAGAGGTTGTCTTGATAGTGTTTTGAATTTATTATTGATATAACCCCTTCTCGAAAGAGTTGGGGTTTTTTGCGCCTGCAATAAACCAAACAAAATAGTTCTTTTACAAAGGAGAGTGTAATGAAAACTCCAAAGGATCTGCCAATTGACTTTTGCAAAAATGGACGAAAGCTTATTACGGTAGTCATTCAAGATGTCAGTACAAAGGAAGTATTATTCCCAGCGTCCACAAACAGAACTGCGTTCCTAAGAACAATTGAATCTGGAGAAGTATGGCTATATAGCCGAAGCCGCAGAAAACTTTGGCACAAAGGGGAAACTTCAAAATGTATTTTGAAAGTAGAAGAAATTCGAATGAACTGCGAAAAAAACTCCCTACTCTACCTTGTTACATGCCTAGGAGAAGGAGCGTGCCACCTTAGAAACGAAAAAGGTCAATATCGCAAATCATGCTTTTTTAGACGAATGCAAATGAAAGGAGATGCATAGAAATGAAAAAATTAATACTAGATCTTCCGAATATTAGTTTGAAAGAAAAAACATGGTGCCAGCAATTAGGGTTCCCAGGACACGCACTGGCCAGAGAACTTTCTGATGAAGGTGTACACCTTTGCGACTGTCCGTTAAACTCGTGTAAACTTACTGACCATCAAAGTCATAACACAAATCAAAAGGAGTATAACAATGATTAGACTAGTAGTACCAAATGGCAGCTTAGAAGAACGGACCCTTGAACTCTTGAACGCGGCAGGTTTCCCAATCAAGAGGAATGGACGCAAGAGCAAATTAGCCATCAAAGACAAGCTTATATCTG
Organism: uncultured Gammaproteobacteria bacterium; assembly: GCA_964642355.1. Lineage (GTDB taxonomy): Bacteria > Patescibacteriota > Patescibacteriia > UBA2169 > UBA2169 > UBA2169. Next base: position 3,000 of record CAZXOU010000042.1, on the reverse strand, counting down.
AAGTGTTGTTCACGCGTCCGCAATCAATCCCGCGTCTTATTGAAAATGGGATATATGATATTGGGATTTGTGGAATTGATTGTTGTTTTGAAGAAATAGACAGGCGGCTCCCATTGGATATGAAAAACATGCGGAGTGTAATGAGACTTATGTATAGTAAATGTTCTGTAGCTCCAGTTAAAATTGTAGTTGTTGGCGCAACTAATGACCCTGCTGATTGCATTGAAAAAGTAAAACCAGGAAGCTGTATCTATAGTGAATATCCCAATTGTACTAATCATATATTCGGGCACAACGATATCCGTATCCATGTTATTCCATCCCCAGGATCAACTGAAGCGCATATCCCAGAGGAATTCCAGTATGGAGTATGTGCATATGAAACCGGCAAGACAGCGGAAGAAAATGGTCTTAAAATTATTCAGACACTCTTTTATTCTGATACCATATTGATTGTGCATAAAAGAGTCATAGAAGACCGTAAACTCAACAAAATACTTAATATGATTATTAGTCGTCTCTCAGAAGCTCGCAACTCACTTTGGACATAAAACGATTAACTATTTTATGATCCAGCTAAATTAGGAGAGTACATCATTCTGTGCTCTCCTTTTTCTTTTATAAATTGACGCTACGCCAGAACAATGATACTATATTCGTAGTATGCAACCAACACGAACTGCCCAATCAACACCATCAACCCAAGATATGATGCAGCGTATTCTTAATGAGTTGCAGTCATTGCGCAACGACCTTGCACTTATTTTGCCTACAGAAGATATCAACGATTACGAACACACCGACCGCATACAGCAATCATATCAAAATGCTATAAAAGAGCATCCACCTGTCCGATATGGAAGTCGTCAAAACAAGTGATTTTAACAAATCATATAATCGATTGCCGACAGACATACAACATCTCTACTTACAGCAAGAACAGCGATTTGTAATGAACTGGCGTGATCCAAGGCTTCATATCAAAAAAATCAAAACACTCCGCTTGGCATTATCATTCAGAATCACCCGCCGCTATAGGGTGTTTTTCTATTTTCAAACACCCTAAAGAGCAGTATTTTTTGATATAGACCATCGTAAAGATATATATCGATAAAAGCTAAATCATTTGACAACATCACTCATTTCTGCTAGTATAGTCACATTCATGTTTCTACAGATTCTTCAAGTAATATTTGCAATCTTATTGGTTACCGCCATCTTAATGCAGCAAAAAGGCACAGGTTTAGGTGCAGCATTTGGTGGGGGTGGCAATGCCTATAGAACTCAAAAACGCGGTGGTGAAAAAGTCCTTCATATGGCTACCATCGTATTTGCACTCATCTTTTTTGGTCTGCTAATAGCAGACATCTTCATTGTATAACAATCGCGCGCAATCCAGCGCAATTGGATCAATATTATGGTCCGTACTTCTTATTGGACGAAAGTCACAGACTATTTCAACACAATTAAAAAGAAAATTTCTAGGAGGTCTCATTTTGAGTTAAACGAAAAACAGGACAAAAACTTTGTTTTCCAAGTAATTGGAACAAGATATGTTCCCACTTTTAAACAACTCAAATACTTAGGTAAATTCTATAGTGATACCGAAACCTTAATAACCAAACTATCATTCTTTTTAATGCTTGTGTCTGTGTTGGTGCTTGGAGCTATTTTGTATCAACAATATATTATACAAGAGCCAAATACTGGAGGCGAGTATGTAGAAGCAGTTATAGGTGCGCCAACGTACATTAATCCTTTGTTCGCGCAAACAAATGATATAGACCAAGATTTAACGCGCTTAATTTTTTCGAGCTTAATGCGATTAGATGAAAACGGACAAATTACGGGAGACCTTGCAGAATCTTTTGAAATTGATGAGGAACAAACAACATACACTTTTACATTAAAACAAAACATTCAATGGCACGATGGAGAGCCGTTAACCGCAGATGATGTACTATTTACAGTCGGGAGCATACAAGACCAAAATTTTAAAAGCCCACTATATGTAACATTTAGAAATGTCCAAGTCCGAAAAATTGACGATAGAACTGTCAGTTTTACCCTTGCAGAACCATTTGCGCCTTTTATCTCTGTAATGACATTTGGCATATTGCCAGAACACAGGTGGCAAGAGATAGATCCAAGCCATGCTATTTTAGCAGAGCTCAACCTAAAGCCTATTGGCTCGGGCCCATATAGATTTAACTCTCTAGTAAAAGACAAAAAAGGTAATATAAAAGAATATAGACTAAAACGATTTAAAAATTACCACAGATCTGGTCCTTTTATAGATTCAATTTCACTAAAATTCTTTGCAAGTAATATAGAAGCGCAAGCAGCGCTTGTAGATGGAAATGTTGATGGTTTTGGATTTCTTCCACAAAGCAAACAAGAAATATTAGCAGAAGCAGAAAAATTCAATACTTTTTCGCTTCCGCAGTATACTGCATTATTTTTTAACCAGGCGGCTAATCCAGTATTGAGCGAAAAAGAAGTTCGCTTTGCATTAGCTTTGGCTACAAGCAAATACCGAATTATAGATGATATCTTTAGCGGAGTAGCAGAGCCTGTAGACGCGCCTATTTTACCGGGTATGGTTGGATACACGCAGTCAATTTCATCAACACTTTTTGATCCTGCCCAAGCTGAAAAATTACTTGATGATGCTGGATGGAAACGAGTATATGCAGAAACTTCAGACGAACCAACAGAAGATTCTACTTCTGATGTTATAGATACTACACAAGGAAGCACTACTCTTGGATTACCAAATGAATCAGCACCAATTTACACAAGGGAAAAATCAATCACCAAGAATGGCAAAAATGAGCTAACTACTCTAGAGGTTACTTTAACCACAATACAAAGAGACGAAATGATCCAAGTTGCCGAAACTCTTCGCGAACTTTGGCAAAGCGTTGGCATAAAAGTAAACTTGCAAATTGTTGAAATCGGAAAAATGCAAAAAGATATTATTAAGCCGCGAGGATACGA
>CAZXOU010000041.1:0-6896 GCA_964642355.1 uncultured Gammaproteobacteria bacterium | reverse complement strand
AATATTTTTTCCATGGTCTAAATGCAAGCTCATTGGAATTTTTGAAGTTCTACCTAGCTCTCTGCCAATTGCAAGCAACATACTCATTCCTGCGTACTCAACACCACCTTCTGAAGTTTGGCATATTACAGGAGCTTTTTCGCGTTCTGCAGCCTCTACAATAGCTTGTGCCGTCTCCATATTGTTAATATTAAAAGCACCAACAGCGTAGTTGCCTTTTTGCGCTTTAAGTAATATTTTTTTAGTCGCAATGATCATTTTTTGTGTTTTATTACGTCTAATGCAGTTGTTATAATCTTTTCCTTAGTCATTCCATATTTTTCATATAGTTCATCTGGCTCCCCAGATTCTCCAAATGAATCTGGCATTCCAACAAATCTCATAGGTACTGGCTCGTGGGATGATAATACTTCGCTAACTGCGCTCCCCAATCCTCCGTGAATCTGATGCTCTTCTACTGTGACTACAGCCCCTGTCTTTTTAGCTGAAGCAATCAAGGTCTTGGTATCAATTGGTTTAATAGTGTGGTTGTTGATGACCTCTGCTTTGATTTTATGATTTTTAGAAAGTTCTTGAGCTGCGAGAAGAGCTTTATATATCAATGGACCACAAGCAACAATTGTAACATCACTGCCACTTATTAAAACATTCGCAACTCCAATTTCAAAAGGTGATTTTTCTGTTGTAATAACTTCGGAATCAATGCGAGCGAACCTTACATATATTGGCCCTTGGGTTTCTGAAGCTGCAACTGTTGCTTTATAAGTTTCATTATAGTCGCACGGCACAATTACGGTCATATTTGGCAATACACGTGTAATTGCAATATCTTCTAAAGCCTGATGAGTTGCCCCATCTGGCCCTACTGATATACCCGCATGTGCGCCTGCTATTTTGACATTAGCATTAGTATAGCATATTGAAACACGAACTTGATCCCAGTTCCTTCCTGGAGAAAACACTGAATAAGAAGCAATAAAAGGAATATAACCCTGCATTGCCATGCCAGTGGCTAATCCTGCCATATTTTGCTCTTGTATCCCCACCTCAACAAACCGCTCTGGAAATGCCTCTGCAAAATCAAGGGAACGAGTAGATTCTGTTAAATCACAACACAATACAACAACTTTCTCGTATTTTTTTCCTAAATCAACCAAAGCTTCGCCATACCCATTACGCGTGGGAACCAGTTCAATCTTTTTGGAAAACAATTTTTTATTTAATTTTTGTTTTGACTGTAGTTTCATATTTCTAATCACAATCAATTACACTTACTTTTCCACCCATAGAGCGCAATTGACGCAAGGCCTCTCTGGCTTCTGCACTCTTGGGAGGCTTGCCATGCCATTCATATTTGCCTTCCATGAACTTAACTCCTTTGCCTGGAATGGTATGGGCAATGATGCAAACAGGGCGTTCTACAATTGCTTTTGCTTTGTTGCAGGCATCAATGATCTCCTCTATATTATGGCCGTCAACTTCTATAACATGCCAATTAAATCCTTCGTATTTTGCTTTAAGCGAATCCAATGGCATTACATCTTCTGTTGGGCCATCTATTTGAATATTATTCCTGTCAATAATTACCGTAATATTTGGAAGTGTATATTTAGCAGCAAACATAACAGCTTCCCATACTTGTCCTTCGTTCTGCTCTCCATCTCCCATTATGCAATAGACCATCTCGTTTGATTTTTGGAAATATCTAATTGCATATGCCATTCCTGCGGCAATTGAAATTCCTTGCCCTAAGGGACCAGAAGTATTTTCTATTCCTGCAATTGAATGATAATGCGGATGTCCTTGTAAGCCACTTCCGAGTTTTCTTAAAGTCCATAATTCTCTTTTTGGAAAATATCCAGCTTCTGCCAATGTTGCGTACCAAACTGGGCATATATGCCCTGCTGATAAAATTACTCTATCACGATCTTTTAAATTCGGACGTTTTGGGTCATGATTAAGCACATTAAAATACAAAGCCGTAAAAACATCAGCCATTCCTAATGGCCCTGCACTATGTCCTGATCCTGCCCTTTCCAGAGATTGTATAATACTTTGACGGATTGAATTTGCAAGTCTTTTTAATTTTTTTGTATCTGTTATCCTCTCCATATTTTATTTATTTTTGCAGTGATTCAATTGCTTTCTTTATATCCTCTTCGCCGAACAGATAACTTCCGCTTACAAGCATGTTTGCTCCTGCTTCAATTGCTGATACTGCAATAATTGGACTAACTCCGCCGTCTACACCTATTTTTATATTGCCATCATGTTCTCTAAGCTCTTTTATCTTTTCTATTGCGCGGCCATCAAAATCTCTTCCTTGAGCACCTGGAACAATGCCCATTATAAGAACTAGGTCTATATCTTTAAGTATATCATATACGCTAGAGACTGGAGTTTCTAAATTTAATGCAACAGCAGCTTCTTTGCCAGAATCTTTTATAATATTAATAGTTCGCAACACATCATAAGTGGCGCTAAAATGAAACGTTATTCTATACACATTTTCTTGGCTCCACTTTTCTATCCATTGCTCTGGCTTATCAACCATCATATGTAAATCAAACTGAATATCGCTACCTAGTTCAGATAATTGTGCAGGATCTTGCCAAGTAGCTTCTGGCACAAAAGTGCCATCAGAAATATCAAGCTGGGCCTTATTTACAATCCCATTCAATCTCTGAGCTTTTTCTTTAACCCCTTCAAAACTTGATTCAAGAATTGCCGGAAGAACTTCTACCATATTATTTCTCTAGATGCTTAATTTTGTTAACTCTACGAACATGCCTACTTGCTTTTGAAGGTTTTGCATCTAAGTATGCTTGAATTACTTTGAGAGCTTTCCTGCGGCTAATATCTCTCGCTGGCAGAGCAATGATATTTGCATGGTCATCTTCCACTGCTTTTTGAGCTGTATTTGTATTCCACGCTAAGCATGCACGAACCCCTTTTATCTTATTAGCCGCAATTGCCATGCCATTTCCAGTGCCGCAAACTAGCACTCCTCGCGCTTTAGGATCTTGTGAGATTTTTTTTGCCACCATTACTGCATAATCTGTATAATCATCATCTGCATCTAAATCCTCTGCGCCTAAATCAGCATAGCTAATGCTGTGCTTTTCGAAATAAAGTTTAATTTTTTCTTTTAGCTTGTAACCTGCGTGATCTGCTCCCAAATAAATCATAATTTTATTTATTATCAATTAAAGTTTTTGCTTTACTAATATCTTCTCTTATTAGTTGCTTAAGCTCATCTTCACTCGCGACCTGAATAATATCCCTAATAAACGAAATCACCTCCACAGAAACCTCTTTGTCATAAATATCATCAGTAAAATCAATTATTAAGACTTCGCATACTGACTCTCTATCGTGGAAAAGTGATCGCTTACCCCAAAAAAGTGCACCACCATATTCCATATCATCTAATACCACTTTAACAGCATATACACCCGGCTTTTGAAGAGCATTTTTTAGCTCATAATTAACCTCAAGATTCGCAGTTGGATATCCTATGTCCGCTCCATGCTTATTTCCGTGTATCACCTTGCTTTTAAATATCATGATTCTGGGCCAATTGCTACGGGTTCATTTAATTTTTCTTGCTTTTTAACATCCCTAGATATTGTAATTATAACAGAAATAAGCACAATCGCACCAATCCATTGCGTAATAGATAATGCGTTTTTGAAAAATATTAAATCAATCAAAATGGCTGAAACTGGCCAAGCCATTTCTAAAATTGTGGACATTCGCGCAGGCACATGTTGCAACCCTTTGTAATAGATAAGAAGCGCAACTAAACCTGTAGAAAAAACAATTGCAACTATATACCACCACTGGGTTCCTGTTAATAAATTAATAGATGACACATCTCCTGTTGAATACAAAAACAAAAATGCAAGAACTGATGTAAATGCAAATCTTAATCCAGATAAAGATACAAACGAAACTGTCTTAAGCGCATATCTTCCAAGCACTGTGGAAGCTCCCCAGCTAAAGGCTGCTGTTACAGCGAGTAAGGCCGCAATTACTGTTCCGCCGCCTGTTGCAAGGTTAACACGCAAATCTGGGAAAGAAACAACATATGCGGCAATCATGGCCAATATAGCTAAACCAATAAAACGCTTAGTTATTCGCTCTTTTAGCAGTAGCCCTGCAAGAGAGATTGCAAATACTGGCTGTAATTGCTGTAGCAATACTACTACCGAAAAGTTAATATAATTTATCTTACCAAGGGCCGCAGTATACGCGATCGTGCCTATTGTTCCGCCCAAGAGCGCAATAGCAATTACAGAAAACCATGTTTTTTGTGATAACTTAATCCATCCTTTAAATTCTTTTATTAAGAAAGGTGCAAGCACAATCAATCCAAGCAAATGCTCCATTAATACAATTGTCGCAGGCGGAAGGCTGTATAAATTTCTGCGCAATAGCCCATCTGCGCTCCACAAAAGTGCTGCTATGATTATTAGATATGGCGCAAATAATTTTGTATTCATTATAATAATTAATTACTAAATTCCGTAATAATTTCACGGAACACATCCTCTGGAATAACTCCTGCAAATCTGTTGCCATTTATAAACCAAGTAGGAGTTCCTAAAGCTCCGGCATTTGCTCCATCTACAAGATCTTGACTTACTTCGTTTTGTGCTTCGTCAGATTTTATACATGTAGAAAACTGGCTTATATTTAATCCAACTTGATTTGCATAGTTCAGGATATCTAATTCAGACAAATTGTCTTGATTCTGAAACAGTTTATCATGCATTTGCCAAAATTTATCTTGCTTTTGTGCGCAATACCCGGCAACAGCAGCCGCGCGAGCATTTGGATGAATACTCTCCAAAGGAAAATCGCGATAAATATATTGAACTGTGTCTCCAAATTCAGAAACCAAAGATCTAATGGTTGGAAATGACTGTCTGCAGAAAGGACATTCAAAATCACTAAACTCAACAATGGTAACCTTTGGATTATTTGAGCCTAACAATGGATCATCTTTTGTTGCAACATCATACTCTCCTTGGTAATCCACATTTGCTCCGCCCTCTCCTGAGGTTGAACTTCCAAATTCTTCAAAATTATAGTCGCCAGAAAGAATCTGCCCACGAATAGTTACTACCTCTTTAATAAAAGAATAAGCAAAAAATAAAACTAATACACCTACAATAATCAAAATTATGTTTCTATTTTTGTGTGTTGATATTGGTTTTTGCCTGCCTGCATGGGAGACAGGTTGATTGTTAGAGTTTTGCATGTTTATTAATCCAATTTTGTGTTTTTTCGTATTGACTTGCAGCAGATAAAATTTTTGCTTCATCAAGCTGACGCCCCATTATCTGCAACCCAACCGGCATGCCATCTACAAATCCAGCTGGAACAGAGAGCGCAGGCAAGCCTGCCATCACAGCTGTTTCCATATAAATATCCTCTAAATACATAGACAAAGGATCATCATTCTTTTCTCCAAGTTTTATTGCTATATGAGGCGAAACTGGCGTTAAAAGCAAATCTACATCTTGCAAAACTTTTTCTACCTCATCTGTGATCACTGTTCTGACCTTTTGAGCTTGCTTATAATACGCGTCATAATACCCACTAGAAAGTGCATATGTTCCGAGCATGATTCTGCGTTTTGCTTCTGGTCCAAATCCTTTACCCCTAGTTTTTGAATACACTTCAAATAAGTTTTTCGCATCAGGTGATCTGTGTCCATATCTGATTCCGTCAAATCTACCCAAGTTAGAGCTTAGTTCAGAAGGAGTAATTATATAATATACGGAAATTCCATATTTAGTGTGCGGAAGTGACACCTCTTGTGTTGTGGCTCCTAAATTTTCAAATTCTTGTATTGCTTTTTTGATCACTTTTGATGATTCTGAATCCTCCTCGTTTGAGGCGGAAAAAAATTCTTTTGGTAATCCTATTTTCATTCCTTTAAGCGGAAGATCAAGTTTTGACTCATATTCTTCTTTTTCGTTTGGAAGTGTTGTTGCATCATGCGGATCATGTCCGCTTATAATTGATAACAACAATGCTGTGTCTTCTGCTGTCTTAGCTAATATTCCCGGAGTATCTGTTGAACTAGTCATTGACATTAATCCATATCTAGATGCCCTACCATATGTAGGTCGCATTCCATACAAATTTGTCCACCCTCCTGGCTGTCGCACAGAACCGCCCGTGTCTGTTCCAATACTAGCCAAACAAAATCCTGCGGATACTGCGGCACTAGAACCACCCGAAGAACCTCCAGGACTGCGATCCAAATCCCAAGGATTATGTGATGCGCCATATGCGGAATTTTCTGTGGATGCTCCATGCGCAAACTCATCGCAATTTACTTTGCCGACTATAATTGCCCCGGCTTCTTTTAATAGGGCCACAACTGTTGCATCATATGGGGGAATATAATTTTCTAAAATTTTTGATGCAGCAGTAGTTTTAATTCCTTTTGTGCAAATTACATCTTTGATTGCAATTGGAATGCCTTCTAAAGCTCTTAAAGGCTCGCCCTTCTCTATCTTACGATCTACTTCTACTGCTTGTTTTAATGCTGTCTTTTCAGTCAGTTCCAAAAACGCTTGCACTTTTTTATCATGTTTCTTGATTCTATCAAAACAAGCCTGAACTAACCCTGCACAAGCAAACTCTTTGTTTTCTAGTCCATGTTTTGCGGACTTGATTGTTAATTTTTGTATATCAAGAGCCATACTACTCAAACACTGCCTTAACTTTAATTAAATTATCCTCATGTTCTGGTGCTAGTTCAATTAACTCCTCTGGATTATCACATCCTTCTACTTTATCTTCTCTCAATACATTAGATAATCCAGTTACTTGTGTTGTGATTTCTACATTTTCTATGTCTACTTCCTGCAATTGAT
>CAZXOU010000040.1:0-6948 GCA_964642355.1 uncultured Gammaproteobacteria bacterium | reverse complement strand
TGATGTTACAGATGTATATGATGCAAAAAGAGGCTCTGAAGTTGTTTTAATAGGTAAGCAAGGGGATAATCAAGTAACTGCAGATGAACTGGCAGAAATTCAAGGAACTATTAATTACGAGGTCGTAACAGGTGTTAATTCAAATATAGAAAGAGTAGTTACAGAATAACTATGTCGCACAAAATTAGAGTAGCAGTATTATTTGGAGGACGAAGCGGGGAACATGAAGTTTCTCTAGTTTCTGCTACTTCGGTTATAGAAAATTTTGATAAAGACAAATACGAAGTTGTGCCAATTGGTATAACTAAAGAGGGGAGATGGATTTCTGGAAAGGAATCTATGAAATTACTTAAAGCAGGTGATGCTCCTAAAGAAAGTAATGCAGTCATTCCGCCAGAGCCAACTGATTTATCTAAGTCATCCAAAGAGCTTGGCCAAATTGATGTAGTCTTTCCAGTTCTACATGGCCCTTATGGCGAAGATGGAACAGTGCAAGGCTTTTTAGAGTTAACTAATTTACCCTATGTTGGCTGTGGTGTTTTGTCGTCCGCAGTTAGTATGGATAAGGTAATGCAAAAGAAAGTTATTCAATCAGAAGGAATTAAACAAACTCCATATATCTGGTTTTGGTCAAGTGAGTGGAAAGATCGCAAGGATGAGATCGTAAGCGAGATGAAGTTAAACTATCCAGTATTTGTAAAACCTCCAAACATGGGATCAAGCGTTGGAATCTCAAAAGCAAGCAATAAAGATGAATTAGCTGATGCGGTAGAAGAGGCAATTCAATATGATCGTAAAGTGATTATTGAACAAGGCGTAAAAGGCGCACGCGAACTTGAAGTTGCCGTACTAGGAAATAGAGATCCAAAAGCATCAGTTGTCGGAGAAATTATTTCAAGCAATGAATTTTATGACTATGATGCGAAATATGTAGATGGAAAAACAGACGAAAATATTCCTGCCAAAATTACAGATGAAGTTTCAGAAGAAATTCAAGACATGGCTATAAAAACTTATAAAGCTTTGGATGGAGAAGGCATGGCGCGTGTTGATTTTTTGCTAAGTGATACTGGCGAAGTCTATCTAAATGAGATGAACACAATCCCTGGATTTACATCAATTAGCATGTACCCTAAATTATGGGAGGCAAGCGGAGTGCAGTACAAGGAACTTCTAGATGAGTTGATAAGTTTGGCAATGGAGCGTTCAGAAGAAAAGAAAAACCTTAAGATATCTTATCAGCCTAAAAGCGAATGGTATTCCGATTAAGATGACGAGCTAGATATGTTAAAAAAACACAGATACTACAAACCAAAACGAAAGATACACCAAACCCGCAATTCCCGTGCAGAGAATGAAGAGAGAGAAGTTAATACGTCTGTTATTAAAAAAATAGTCGGATTAATTTTTTTTGTTGCAGCATTTTTTTGGTTTATATATTTTTTTCTTTTTTCAGATAATTTTATAATCAAATCTATAGTAATTGAAGGAAACGAAAATATACCGCTAAATGAGCTTCATGAAATTGTAGATAATCACTTGGGACAGAAGAAATTTTTTATATTATCAAATAGAAATATACTAGTAGCCTCGGTGGGGGGTATAAGCGCGGCTACTAGGGAGCAGTATATTGTTGATGAAATAGAGATTAAGCGTATTTTACCGTTCACATTGAGCATTTCTCTGAAAGAGAAGCTGGCAAGGGTGGTGTTACGCACTAAAACCCCAATAGAGATTATCCTAGAGGAGCCAGAAGAAGCAGAGGAGCAGGAAGACACCGGAGAAGTTGCTGGAGACCAAGTGTCGCACAATAATGTTACAATAGAGGACCAAGAACCAGAAAGGAAAGTGGAGTACACAAATAAGGAGTACTATTTAGATGTTAACGGAATTATAGTCTCCGACTCTGTAAGCATAACTGACCTAGCTACGCTACCAGTTATAGAAATTTTTACTAGTAGCGAATCTGAAATTATTCTTGGCCAAGAATTAATGGATAGGGAAACAATTGAGCTGATATTTTCACTTTATGAGCTTGTTAGAGGCTCTCAGGAATCCATTCTTGTCTCACACGTTATCTATGACCCTTTGGTACCTAAAGAACTTAAATTTGAAACCACAGAAGGCTGGCAAGCGTTTCTAAGCACCCAGATAGCCTTGGAAACGCAAATCAAGAAGCTTGAGCTGGCTTTACAAGAGAAGATAAAGGATTCACGTAACACTTTACAGTACGTGGATTTGAGAATTAAGGATCGTGTATACTTTAAATAACACTAAGTGATGGTAATGCATATTGTAAACATTTTATAAATGTCAATTATTCGTTTTATCTATATTGTGCGAACTAAGATTATTTGATATACTATGCCTAGTATACGCTTAAGTATAATTATATGATGACTCCAAACTCGCAAAAGCCAATTAGAAAATACATAATCCCCTTTCTTGACTATTGCGAGATTGAAAAAGGATTGTCAGATAACACTCAAAAAAATTACAGCCAATACTTAAGTCTGTTTGTTAGATGGCTTGAAAAGGTTAATAGGAAAAATATGCTGCCTCGCCAGCTGAACCAAAAAGATATATGGGAATATAGGCTGTATCTTGCGCGCACATACAAGACGCAGAAAAAAACTTATTTACTGAAAAAATCTCAAAATTACTATTTGATAGCCTTAAGGGCACTGTTGGAGTTTTTTTCTGAAAGAGATATTGACTGCCTCCCCTCCTCTAAGATTAAGCTCGCAAAAGAGCAGAGCGATGGTCAGATTTCATTTTTAGAACTGCATGAGATGGAAAAGATTCTCACGATTCCGGATGTGTCTACGTTTTCTGGGTCGCGCGACAGGGCTATACTTGAGCTGCTTTTTTCAACAGGTATGCGTATTTCGGAAATAGTGGCGCTAGATAGAGAGCAGCTTGCGTTTATTTCGGAAAAGGAGGCTCTAAAGACTTTTGAATTATCTATAATAGGAAAAGGTAAGCGTATCCGTACTGTGTATATTTCTCCTCGTGCAGGGCTTTGGATCAAAAATTACCTAAAGTTAAGAGGTAATGTATTTATAAAGCCTCTTTTTGTGAACATGCGATCTAAGAATACAGATGAGAAGCGCTTATCGCCAAGGTATATTCAGTTAATGATATCAAAATACGCTAAGCTTGCAGGCTTGTCAAAAAAAGTTACTCCGCATACTCTTAGGCATACATATGCCACTGACCTGCTTTCGCGCGGAGCAGACTTAAGGAGCGTTCAAGAATTTCTAGGGCACAAAAGTGTGGCAACTACTCAAATATACACCCATGTGACTAATAAACGGCTGCGTGATATTCACGAAAAAATGCATAGTGGAAACAATATGTCTGATGAATAGCCAAGCTTAATATGGATACATATTCAAAAATTCAATCAATTTTTTATTCTGGAGAACATGCCTTTCGTGGCGACAAGGAGTCAATTAGTGAGATTTCGTTTTTAGTAAATGAGCGTTATTTAAATTTAAAAAAAATTGTCGTAGCCAGTAAAGATGATTATTTTTCTATGTTAGATTCCCTATTGGAAAAAGAGCATGCTTATGATCTTGCTTCAGGCGGAGGTAAAAATCACAAGGCATTAAAACTCCTAGCAACAGAATATTTAAATAAGATGGGTGTTAAAGATGTTCAGTACGAGCAGCCCTTTTTCGGATATTATCCCGACGTGATTAGCGGAAATAAATTAATCGCTGTGGAATGCGGACACACTCAGAATCCAGAGAAAATGCTAGTTTATTTCAAGCAAGGGAACATTCAAGAATTCATACAAATCCCCTATCCTGCGCACGAAGACAAGGAAATCTTAGGTTATAGTTTTTCTGCAGCTAGTAATCTTAGTGAATTTTTGAAATTTTATGAGCAGCAAAATAGTAATCATCTAAAAAAGATTATCAATAGAGTAAGATAATTTAAAGTATTATTATGGTAAGTAGCCAAGCGGATTTACAGGGATGCCATTTAGACGAATCTCTAAATGAAGATGAGGGCCTGTAGTTAGTCTCCCTGCTCCTGGAGTACCTGGAGTTGCTCCAGAACATCCAATTACCTGTCCTTGTGCAACATATTCATCCTCTTGCACAAGAATGCAGGAAACATGACCATATACGCTAGAAAGTCCGTCTGCATGAATTACAGAGATATAACTATATCCAAGCCCTGCATCGCGAGCTCTGGATACGTAGCCAGAGCCAACTGCTTTAACCGGGGTCCCCTGTTTTGCACGAATATCAATTGCAGGATGCTCAAAATACCTTCTAAAAGGATAATCAGGATCATGGAACTGCGCTGTAACAGTTCTATTTGGCACTGGCCATATAAATCCTTGTCCAGAAAGCTCAGAAAGGGTTTTGTCACCCTGCGCTTCTAGCCTTGCTCTTAGCTGGCGTTCTAGGCCTATGATGTCGTTATTTATTTGTGCTTGTTCTGCGCGTACCTGTTTGAGTAATGCTTGGAATTTTCCTTCGTCAGCTTCTGTTGCCTCTAGAATTACATTTTTGGCTGTTACTTTTTCTTCTAGCGAAACTTGCGTGCCAGTCAGCTGATCTCGCAGATTATTCAACTCTTCTCTTTTTGATTCAAGATCTTTATGCTCGTCCTCTAGCTTTTCCTTAACTGCTTTCATTTTTTTTAAAATCACTTCTAGATCTTCTTCAATAGTTTCCAAATACTGTGCTTCATCAAAAAATTCAGAAAAAGCATCTGTTGCTAAAAGTATTTCTACTCCGCTTTTCTGGTTTTTTTGATAAAGCAGCCTAATGAACTCGGATATTTTTTCCTTTTGCTGATTTACTTCTGCTTCTTTTGCATTGATGCGTTGTTCAGTTTCTTGAATCTCTAGGCTGACCCCTTGTATCTCCTTTCTCTTTAATTCAAGCTTGAGCTTGGTCTGGTCTACTTGGTCGGACAAGGATCCTAATTGATTTTTTATGGTCAAAGCTTCGTTTCTTTTAGTTTGAATTTTGGACTCATATTGGTCTATCTTCTTCCGCACCTCATCTATTGCATCTCTTTGGCTTTTAAGCTCTTGGGCTATATCCTGTATCTCTAGATCCTTACCTGTTGCCTCTTGGGCGGATAAAAAAACAGGGTTTGACGCAATCAAAAAAATCAAAACCAGCGAAATTACAAATATTTTATTTTTTATCATATTGCTTTAATTGGATTGTATCATAAAAAATCTAGCCAAACTAGCTATTTCCGGAACCTCATATGCGCTGTTAAGTGATGTATTACTTGGGTGGATGCGTTTAGTGTTTTAATATTTCTAATTTCACGTTCTTTTTCTTTACAAGAAGTCTGGCTCTTCCCCCAATAGGAAATGTTATTTGGGGTGTAGTGTGTCCAAAATCAACTCCTGCAATAACAGGTATATTCTTTAATTCATTTTTTGTTTTAATAATTTTAATTATTTTTTCTGGCGTTATTCTTGAAGCCTTCTGAAAACGTCCTATGGTTATTCCTTCTGCGTCGCCTTCATTAACTATTAAGAATCCTGTATTCTTAATGAATTTCCTTTTTTGCTGGTTTTCATACCAAGGGTCATCACTCCAATTTTTAGAAGGCTTAATTTCAAATTGATTTTTATTAAACAAGCATTTTTTTAAATATTCTAAAGTGTAGTCTAATCCTTTAGTCATTCCTAATGTTGAAAAATGTGGACCAGAGTATGTGACTAAATTTGTTTTTTTATATATTGCATTATTCAAAGCAGTTATGTCAGAGTAACCACACAGTATTTTAGGGTTTCTGCGGATTAGATTATAATCCAAATATTTCAATAATTGGTTTGAATTAAATCCACCTATTGTTGTAAAAATTGCTTTTATACTCTTGTCAGCGAAAGCATCATGTAAATCTTTTAATCTTGATTTGACTGTTGAAGAAAAAAATTCATCTTTCTCCTCGGCATTTTTTGAAAAAGATACTTCTAAATCTAATTCCCCCAAATCTGTTTTTAGCAATTTTTCTAACTTCTTTTGATATTAGAGCCAGTCTTCTTGAGGGCGATATAATTTTTATTTTATCGCCTTTTTTTAGTTTGGTGGAATCATAAATATATTATTATATGAATTGATTAAGCGTCCGCCTGAGCCAACTGTGGCGGAGCCGCCGCCCATTGTTCAAAATAGGAGTGAGGCGACATTTTGCACAACGTATCTGCATAAGAGAAGTTTGCATGGATTTTCTATTTCTATCTCTTGAACCGTTTGTAAATATCATGCGGGCCAACAATGAGTAGATCAATGGTATGTAGCCCTGAAAACTCAAAAAGAACCCGATACCCATCCCGAAGGTAGAATCCAAGACATTCTTGTAGTTTACCAGTAAGTTTATGTGTCTTCAGAGATGGATGGTACGGATCTTTGGTAAAGAGTATAATTTTTTCGTCAAAGTCACTTTGAATGTGACGAGGGACTTTTTTGTACGATCGTTTAAAGCGAGGCGAGAGATTTACCTGCATATTTATGCGTGAAGTTCGGCTATTATGTCTTTTGGATTAGTAAAAGATTTATAATTGCCCATAGCATAATCAAGTCGTGATTCATTGATAATCTCGTCAAGTGTTTCTGCTTCATTAGATCGTTTGATTCCGTCCGTGTGTATTTCACAGACTATTTTGCCTTCTTTAGGATATCGCAAAATACACCGCATGGCTGATAACGGAATACTTACCATTGCTTCATGGGTTCTTTTTTGAGTTTTCCTTGTTTTGGTAACAGACATAGATATGTTTTAATTGAATATATTCTACCAGATGGTATTAAATATAGCAAAGAAAATCCATGCAAATTTGGGGAAAAGGAAAAGTAACACCTTGACCAATCTAAATTCTTACTTTTCTTTTCCCTCTTATGCAGTGTTATGCGCTGTTAGGTGATGTATTTTTTTAATTATTTTTTTGCTTTTTGTCTTATG
>CAZXOU010000039.1:0-7217 GCA_964642355.1 uncultured Gammaproteobacteria bacterium | reverse complement strand
AGTTAGTTGAGTCATATGCAAATGTTAATTGAGGGGATGTTGCGGAAGAAAGGATATGAAAAGCTGTGCTTGGGACAGGAGTCCCTATTCCTACTCTGTTAGTTTGATGGTCAACCACAAGGTCAGACGTATTTACTGCAAAGCCTCCTGCGAATGTGGAGGTAGCTGATGTTGATGTTGCTACAAAGTGCGAAGCATCTACTAAGGAAGTAAATCTGGCATTGCCTGTTACATCCAAGTCATAAGTAGGTGAACTATCTCCTATTCCCACATTGCCTCCGTCAATTACAGTAAATACGTTAGTATTTCCATCATACAAATTAAATATATCTCCTATGCCTTGCTGATATACAGCAAGAGTTGTGGAAGCTGAACCTGATTGTGATATTAAGGCTAAAGCAGTGCTTGTTGCCGCTGTTATTCTGGCTGTTGTTGTTGCTGTTATTGATGTTTGAGTTATATCAAGCGCAATAGCGTTTCCAGATTGCGCAAGTGCGAACGCAGGGCTGGATGTTGCAGCTCCATTAACAATAACGCGGTCATGCACAGTATCAACCACAAACGTATTTCCAAGATCGTCTTTTATCACAAAAGCGATTGTGGACGTGCCAGCAAGATCCAAAGGAGCCGCAATAGTAAGCGCTGCTCCGCCTGCCGCAGTAAGAAGACCATTAATAGTAGCTGCTCCTGACACAGTTAAAGTATCCGAAAGCGTTGTTGCTCCTGCAACAGCTAATGTGGATTCCAGAGTTGCCGCGCCTTGGACAGTAAGTGTTTTTTTCGCGGTTACGCTTTCTTGGGCAGTTACAGTACTCTGGAAAGTTGCTGTTGATCCAAAAGTTGCCGTGGAGTTTACATTAAATGTGTCACCGCTGCCACCCCCAAAAGAAGCGCTCTGAGAGCTTAATTGATCAAATGATCCTAAAGTTCCTCCAACAGAATATCCAGAGATAGGACCGCTTGTTACTACAGACTGCGGAGAAAAAGTTCCTCCTATTGATAGATTGCGGCCTACAGTCAAGTCCCCAGAAAGAGTTGAATTGCCATTGACATTGAGCGTGCCTGTTATTGTGGCGCTTTTAGCAGTTAAAGTATTTTTGACTTTTAGAGGAGCGTTAAATCCAACCTCATCTATGCCTGCATAAAACAAAGGTTCAGTTGATCCGTTTGGAAGTACTTTTATGCTGTCAGTTATAATTGCGGCGCTAGATACTAGCCCTTGAACCGCTTGAATAGTTTTAGCAACAGACAAAGTGTCGTTTAAGCTTACTGCTCCATTAGCAGTTAACGCTCCAGCAACAGCAAGAGCACCCTGAGCGTCTAAAGCTCCAGAGATAGTAGCGCTGTCGTTAACCACAAGCGCAGTATTAATTCCAACCTGCTGGCTAGATGCTTGCAAAGCTCCTCCTCCCACGCTAATAGACGGGGTTGTTACGCTGTTAGTGTCTATTATAGTTGATGATGTCCCTACTTTAAGAACGCCTGATTCAGAAACAGAAAATACAACCTGCCCTTTAGAATCAACCCCTTGGATAATAGGTCCCCCTCCAAAGCTTACAATCTGCAAAGCTGTCTCTTGCGCGTTGTCCTTATTAGAGAACATTGTGGCTGCTTTTTGAAGCTCTATTTCGCCTACCATCATCATTCCAGAACTATCTTGACTAAGAAGCTGGGGACCGAATACTGCCGTACTGTCATCCGCAACCTGCGCCACATACACTCCCGCAGGCTGAATTATTTTAGAAAGATTTACTCTGGAGCTTAATTTTGTAATTGACTGGTTTATGCTGTCTAAAGGATTGACCATAGTAATGGCTCCACCCATTTCTATCGCGTTTCCAGAAAGCCTAGCCAAAGTAGTAGTAAGGGAATTTGGATTTACAAAACTGATTAAGGATTTTGATATTCCAGCTGGAGTGCTGATTGCTTTTTGAGAGCTGCTCTTAAGTTCATTTACAATATACCCAAACGTGAGTTTGTTTTTTGGAACAACATCACGCTCTGCTTGTTCACCCGCAATAGCGCCATTTTCAGTTTGAACGACAAAAGAGGAATTCTTGAATCTTTTAAGACCAAGAGAGCTTGCTATTTGATGCGACAAATATTCCTGTTTTCCATAAACTGCTTTTATAGGCTTGCCAGCAAGCTGAGTAGAAGCAAGAATTCTATTAATTAAATCATCAGAATTTGACGCAACTGGAGCGCTTGCTTTTTTTGCGATCTTGCCGGCGACAGCAGTACTTCCGCTAACTCCCAAATCAAGAACCTTGCCCGCGACCTTGCCCGCGTTAATCCCCCAATGCGCCCAAACATCAGGAGGCGCTATAAACGCGAACGCGATAGTTAAGGCCAAGGCAGATCCTAAAGCCCGAGTAGTAGTTATTCGCGGCAAAAATACCAAATCTACCCCGAACATCCTTGGCTTAAAATTAAATCTATTTTTAAGCCTGCGCGATCGCTTGCTTGCTGGCCTTATATCGGATTTCAGATACCCCTTATTTTGATCCGATACTAACCCATTTGCATATTTTTTTACGTACTCTTGTATCCACTGTTTTTTTGTATACCAGTTTCTACCAAGTTTTTCGCCCTTTAGCTTGCCTTGTCTTACGCGCAAAGAAAGGTATTCAGAAGAGTAGTCTGTAAGCTTTTCGCTTGCTTCCGAAAGAAGCATAAGATCCCCTAAGCTTGCTTTAGGTTTTGCCTGCTTTTTTTTGTTTGAAGACGATTTGCTGATATTATCAGCGCTGGGATTTTTTAGGGACTTAATGTAATCAGATACATCCTTGTTTGTTGTAAACCATGTCTTTCCTTTTTTTACGCACTTGAGCCTTCCTTTTCGCGCAAGCAAAGACAGATACTCCGCTGAATACGGAGTAGTTTTGGAAGCCTCTGAAAGAGGTATTAATTGATTTTTATTTTGTTTTGCCATTTAGCGGCAAGCTTGGGATTTTACGAGATAAACTCGTAATATTTTATTATGCGATATCTCCCGATATCATAATCTTGTATGATTATATTATACATTATAATATATCGGATTGTCTAGACTTTATCCACACAGTATCGGATATCAGAATTCTATTTAAATCAATAAAAAACACCCACTTAAAGTGGGTGTTTTTTAGTTGTTATTTCTCTTTTTAGCCTTCTCTTCCAGCATTACTCTTTTTATCTCTAATCGCTTTGCTGTTTTACGAGATTTTGACTTTTGACTCCTGCCTATTGGTCTTAATCTTTTTGCCATATGATTGCTTATTAAGGTAATTTAATTTGGCTCCGGGGGTCGGATTTACCCCTTCGGGGCATAAACTTCTCATCCGCTCTCTAATAGCCAGATCAAAACCCCAAGAGTACTTGAGGCTTTGATCTGGCTCCGGGGGTCGGATTCGAACCGACGACCAATTGGTTACATGTAATCCAATATTTTCATATTGGCATGGACTATATCTTCACCATATCACAATGACGTAGGTGCTCTGGTATCTAGTCTCTACGGCGCTCCCGACTAGGTCGGGTTCCCACGGTATTAGCATGGCCACCAGTTAAGATGGATTTAGCCTTCACCGTTATCCCAAAGAGTTCATCGCACAGTTTCCTGTACGAGCTGCGTTAGTTCACAGCCAACTGCTCTACCACTGAGCTACCCCGGATTAATTATTAAACTTCTATCATTCCTGCGTGTATTTCCATATGACAGTTTGCACAAACAAGCATACGCTTATCGGCCTCTTCTTTGGTTTTCTCCCATGATCTTGTTAACCCTTTGTGAGATAAACCAAATTCTTTTTCATCTCCATCTATGTGATGCAAATTCAACGCTCTTGAACATTTATCATAACCACAAATTTGGCATTTCCCACCTTTATACTCTACCACCATCTCCTTCAACTTTTTCCTCCTTTTACTAACCGCCTTAATTATGTATTGCGCACGATCTTTATATGTTCTTTTATCCCCCATAAAAAATAAAAATTAATAATCATGCAACCTACGCATATTATCAGCTTCCTGGATTTTTTCAAGTGCCTTAGCCTCAATCTGCCTAATTCGCTCACGAGTAACTCCAAACTCCTGCCCCACCTCCTCTAAAGTATGAGCAATTCCATCATTTAATCCAAACCGCATTTGCAGTATCTTTTGCTCGCGCGGAGTAAGCTTATCAATGGCAAGTTTTACATGATCACGCAAAAGCTCTAATGATGCAATTCTGTCTGGACTTACCGTTTTAGTGTCCTCAATAAAGTCACCCAAAGTTGAATCCTTATCATCATCATCTCCAACACTGGTTTCCAAAGATACTGTGTCTTGAGATATCTTTCTTATGTGATGAACTTTCTCTATGTCTTCACCCATTTCAGCTGCAATTTCCTCTGGCAAAGGTTCTCTCCCAAGATCCTGTATAAGTCTTCGTTCTATTTGCTGATAGCGGTTAATTGTCTCTACCATATGAACAGGAATTCTAATGGTTCTGGATTGGTCTGCTAAGGCGCGAGTTATGGCCTGCCGAATCCACCAAGTTGCATATGTAGAAAACTTATAACCTTTGCGGTAATCAAACTTTTCTACAGCACGGAACAAACCAATGTTCCCCTCTTGAATTAAATCTAATAAGGATAAAGATCTTCCAGTAAACTTTTTAGCAATAGATACTACTAATCTTAAGTTTGCCTCAATTAACTTTTTCTTAGCTTCTAAATCACCTTTTTCTTTGCGCTTTGCAAGGGCTACTTCTTCTTCGCTTTTTAACAATGAAACACGTCCTATTTCTCGCAAATACATTTGTATAGAGTCAGCGCTGATATCAGATAAATCCAAATATCTTAATAAATCTTTTTCCGCAATTGCTTTAGCTGATTTAGCTTTTTCTTCATTTTGCTCTTCTGTTGGATCGGACATTGAAACAGCACCCAATATTCCCTCTTCTGCTTGTTTAATGTCTACACCCGCAAAATCCATTTCATCCAGCATCTCCTCAAATCGCGTAACATATTCCTCTATGTCTGGAAAAGTAAATAAAATTTCAGTTTCTGTTACAAACCCTCTTATACGTCCTTTTTGGAACAAGCTTTCAATAGATTCATCGCTCGGCATTGCAGCAGGTACCCTTGCTTGAGTCTTTGGAACTCTTTTTGCCGGAGATTTTTTAACCTGTTTTAAATGTTTTACTATAGCTTTTGCCTTCGCCTTTTTAGCCACATTTTTTTTGCCAGAAGCAACACTCTTCGGTGTTCTAACGGATTTTTTAACAATAGATTTTTTAGCAGCCTTTTTTTTAGTTGGCATATATAAAATTATGATTGAATTTTCTTATGAAGATCTTGCCACTTTTGAAGATGATTCTGCATTTGTTCTACATCACCAGAATCTTCTGCAGATTTAATTTCTTGGCGAATTTTGCTCAAAAGAGTTCTTGTGTAGCTTTCCTCTAACCTGCGAATAAGCTGATTAATCTCCTCTGCGCGATCTTCTTCCGCCATATCATCCTTTAGCTGATCGCTAATAATAGTGATTTCTCGTGCCAATGGCTGTACCATTTCTGGTAAATTATCAATACGCCAATCATACAATTCTTCTTTGTTTTTGTAAAGCAAAAGCATATCCTCCCTTTGCAGCCATTCTGCAGATATTTCTGGCCTTGCTTTTGAAATTAGTAGCAAAGCAAACAGCCTAATTCCCACTTTATGCAATATATCTTGTTGTTTTGGCACAGTATTCTCTGTTTTGGCTTGTGGCCCAGTAGATGCTTGGGGTCCCTGCCCGCTCGGCAGGCGGGTCTTTTTCGCCACAACAGATCGCAGCACTGATTCCTCTACACTTATAGTATTTGATAGTTTTTGAATATAATGAGTTTGTTCTATAGGGTCTGGAATGCGGCTAATCCACGCAAGTAATTGCCCTGCCATTTGTTTTTTCCCTTGGGCAGTCTTAACATCATATTTTTTTTGTATACTATTGAATAGATAATCCATAAAATCTACTCTCCCTTCAATTGCGCTTTCCCATTTTAGAACATCCTCCTTAATTAAATCATCTGGATCTTTTGAATCTGGCAGTACAATAACACTTATATGCATATCCTCGCGCCAAGCAATCTCTAGCCCCCTAAGCAAGGCCTCTTGGCCAGCAGTATCAGGATCAAAAGCTAAGGCAATATTTTTTGTAAAACGCTTAAGTAAGCGAACTTGATCTCCTGTTAAAGCAGTTCCGCTGGATGCAACAACATTAGATATGCCAGCTTCGTGAGAGGACAAGCAATCCATGTTTCCTTCTACAACAACAACTAAGTCTTTTGCGCGAATCTCTTGCTTTGCTTTTGAGAGTCCATAAAGTACTTGGCTTTTGTGGTAAATGATTGTTTCTGGAGTATTAATATATTTACCACCAACATCTTCTTCGTTTAATTTACGAGCAGTGAACCCAACCACACTTCCATGAACATCGTTGATGGGAAACATCAAGCGATTACGAAATCTGTCATAAACTCCGCCCCTGTCGTTTTGGGATGCTAATCCTGCTTTTATAATTTCTTGATCTTGGCATCCTCTGCTCCGAAGATATGTTGATAAACCTTCCCAAGCATCTGGGCCAAAGCCTAACTGCCAATTTGCCTGTGTATCTGCTTTAACTTTGCGGCTTGCGAGATACTCTCTGGCCTTATCTCCTGATTTTGCTTTTAAAAGTGATTGATGATACCAAGATGCTGATAATTTTAGCATATCCAGCAAACGAGTTCTTTCTGATTCTGCTTTAGGATCTTGTTTTTCGAGCTTTATGCCTGCTCGTTTTGCAAGCAAACGCAAAGCATCCCCAAATTCAACTCCTTCGGATTCGCGAACAAATCCAAACACATCTCCGCCTTTACCACACCCAAAACAATGCCAGATTTGTTTTTCTGGGCTTACAACAAATGAGGGGGTTTTTTCTTGATGGAACGGACACGGAGCTTTCCAGTTTAATCCCATCTTTTTAAGGCTTGGGACATACTCGCGCACAAGCTCTACAATATCAACCCCCTCCTTAATTTGGTCGGTTATTTGGGACATAAAATGGCGGAGAGGGAGGGATTCGAACCCTCGATACCTTTCGGCATACATGCTTTCCAAGCATGCGCACTAAGCCACTATGCGACCTCTCCACATCAAAAGCATATTCTACCATACCAAATTTTATACAAAAAGAAAAGAGCTTGTAATGGTTCAATACCTTGTAATCAC
>CAZXOU010000038.1:0-7244 GCA_964642355.1 uncultured Gammaproteobacteria bacterium | reverse complement strand
TTGGTACGACTATAAGCAGGTTGATAAATTGGATTTTGCTCATAAGATCGTAATCTTTTTCTTGCTGATCTGCAAGGTAGTTCAACACCTCATCCAACTTGCCGGCAGTTTCGCCACTTCGGATCATGCTTACATAAAAATTAGAAAAAACTTTTGGATGTTTTGATAATGAGTCACTCAAACGTGCTCCACCATCTACAGCATCTGCAACTTCTGAAACAACAATCTTAAGTGCCACGCTTTCTATTTGGTTTACAAGTATACGAAGAGCTTGAACCACAGGCAAGGTAGCAGATACCATAACAGCAAGCTGGCGCGAAAATATAACTATGTCCTTTACCTTAACACGTGAAAAAAGAGTAATTTCCGTAGAAAATCCCTTTTTATCCTCCCGCGATTTAAGTGATAGAACTAAAAGCCCTTGATCTGTTAATGTATCAAGAGCAACCTCGTTATTAACAGCATCAACCACTCCATTCACATCCTCGCATTCCTCATTTACTGCAATGTAATCAAAAAAAGGCATATAGTACTTAAGTTAGTGCGCCACTAATACATTAAACTGATTTATATCTGTTGCATGCTCTTTTGCATCTTGCAGTGTAATTACTCCTTGTTTAATTCCTTCTGAAAGTGCTTTATCCATTGTAATCATTCCATCTCCACCAGACGTCTGCATAACATTTGGAATCTGACCAAATTTCCCCTCTCTTATTAGAGACTTAATTGGATGTGTTGCTACCATATTACTTGTGATAAGAGTTCTACCACCTCCAACTTTTGGCAATAGTAACTGAGTACTTACACCTATAAGCACATCACCTAATAAATGCATTATGCGCTCCCTACCACCAACTTCTACTAAATCACGAATATGCTCCAATACAGCAACTAAATGATTTCCTGTTGTAGTTGCGATTACTAATCGTCCTGCACTAGCAAGCTCTAGTACTCTTTCTAATACATCTGCCTCATTAATATCTCCAACCACAACCACATTAACATCCTCATCGTGTAAGCTTGCTAACCCTTGTTCGTAACTTTTAGTATCTTTGCCAATTTCTCGCTGTACCACAACAGATTTATCACTAGGTATTAAATATTCTATTGGGGACTCCAATGTTACAATATACTTAGACTGTTTTTGATTTATTTCCGTAATAATACTGCGAACAGTAGAAGTTTTTCCTGAATCAAAAGGCCCTGCGACCAAGTACAAACCATGTGTTGATAATGACACCTGTGTAAGAAGAGCTGCATTTGGAAGTTGTGCTATTTGTATTGCCTCGTTTGGGAGATGCCTAAGTGAAATCCCTATATATCCCCTGCTGTAAAACAAATGAATTCTAAATCGCATTGATTTTTTAAGTGTCTTGCTTATAACAAGCTGGTGATTTTTTTTAAACGTTTCCAGCTCAGTCTCCGACAATAACTGCTCAACAATCCTCTCTAAGCGTTCGCTTGTTAATACCTCCTCTTCCATAAGGGGCGCAATTATTCCATCTATCCTTAAACTTGGAACATTTCCAACTAATAAATGAATGTCTGTTGCTTTTTTTTCACCAAGAACACTAAGCCATTTTTCAAAATGCAAAATATCAGTTGCGCTTTCTTTGTTTGGACTAGGTTCTTTTACTGTCGTTTGGGTAGGATTATTCTGTTCCATTTTTTATTCTATATATTTTTTTACCACCTCGATAACTTCGGAGGGCAAAAAATGAGATTTTATAAGATATTTCGCAGCTCCTAACTTTTTGGCTTTCTTTATATCCTCAACCTCGCTTAAATTAGTTAGCAAAATAACAGGTATAGATTTTATTTTTGGATCTTTTTTGGCTTCTTCCAATACAGAAAATCCATCTTTTTTAGGCATTAATATATCCACAAGTGCCACAACAGGATTATGCTTGCGCATAAGCTCTAAAGTTTTTTGGCCGTCTGAGGAAACATGTGCCTCTATGCCAACTTGTGAAAATTTTGTGGCATACATACGTTGCAAAAACTGATCATCTTCTGCAAGCACGATTGTTTGTTTTGTCTTTTTCATATTATTAATTTACTCCTTAGTTGCCATAACTACTTCATCTGCAGTAGTTAGGCCAAGCAAAGCTTTCATAGCTCCATCTTGGGCTAATGATATAAACCCTTGAGCGATTAGCTCTTGATCTGCTAGCTTGTGGTCAAATCCTTTTGCAATGATATCTTGCATTGCTTTTGTATTTTCTACTACTTCTGAAATTGCAAGCCTGCCTTGATATCCAGTGTCACCACATTTATTGCATCCCTTACCATGATAAAATACAGGTTTATCCCTATCAATGCCTTTATATAATTGTTTATCTGGAACCTTTTTTAGTAATGCAAGAATCGTTTCCATTAAATCTGGTGGTAGCTCCACAGACTCTTTGCAATCCTGACAAATTTTTCTTACAAGTCTTTGCGCTTGAACAATATTAATTGTGGTAGAAAGCAAAAACTGCTCTACTTTCATGTCCAGAAGACGAGGAATAGCTCCGATTGCATCGTTTGTATGTAGAGTGGAAAGCACTATATGACCAGTTAAGGCCGCTTGCATTGCTAATTGCGCAGTCTCGTTATCTCGAATTTCTCCAACCATTATTATGTCTGGATCTTGCCTTAAAATAGAACGCAACCCAGAAGCAAATGTATAATCCACCTCTGTGCGCACTTGGCTTTGGTTAGCTCCTGGTAGATAGTATTCAATAGGATCTTCTAATGTAACAATATTAACCTCATCTTTATTTAACAATGTAAGCGCAGAAAATAAAGAAGTTGATTTTCCACTACCAGTAGGCCCGGTTACAAGGAACATTCCATTTGGCTGTCCTATCTGCCTCATCATAACTTCGTAATTTCTTCCCATAAATCCAAGCTCCTCTAAAGTTGGTGCGCCACGGGTAACATCTAATATGCGCATTACTACTTTTTCTATCCCTGAAAGTGGAAGTGTAGAAACTCGAAAATCTATTTGCTTATCATTAATATTTAGATGTATTCTTCCATCTTGCGGTTTTCGGGTTTCATCTAATTTTAAATTAGCAAGTACTTTGATTCTAGAAACTATAGAGTTATGAATGTATTTAGGTAAAGTTAAAGTAGAATGCAAATCTCCGTCTATTCTATACCGAACACGCGATTCATCCTCTTGTGGTTCTATGTGAATATCGCTTGCTCCGCCCTCTACCGCATGGCGCAAAATCACATTCACCATTTTTGAAACTGGCGCGCTTTTAACCACCTCTTCTAGATCTTCCCCTGCTTTAATTTTTTGCTTGATGGTTTTCTCTTTTGCAGTACCGGCATAATCCAATGCCTCGCTTACCTCGGTAGACAAAGTTCCACTATACTGATCCATAGCATGTCTAAATCCTTTTTCTGTTGTTACGTAAAACTGGGTATTCCAACCTTTTTGGCGAGCGAGAAAATCAACAGCCTCCCTGGCTTTTAAATTTTCCGGATTAACCATTGCAATCCTAATCACATCATCTTCCTTTTCGTAGGGCACAATCTGATAATTTGTTATTACTTCTTTTGGAAGCAATCCTAAAATATCTCTTTTAATTGCTTTGCCTAATAGAGCTGACATTGGCAAATGATAATATTCTCCTTTATTCAGAAGCAAATCGTCATTATCTATTTTTTCGCTTTCCAATAATATTGCATCAAGCGATTGTTTTCCTGTTTTGTATTTAGAAGAAAAAAGATCCGCATCTTTTTGTGTGATGATCTTTTTTTCTATTAAATATTGTAAGAAATTCTGTGACATAAATTATTCAGTTTCTTCTTGCTTTAAAAAAAATGGCTGGCTTCTGCCTTTTGGCTCCTGTGGCAAGGGCCATATGCCAAAAGGCTTAAGATCGCGAAATATAGAGGAATCTTTAAACTCTTGTATTGCCTCAAATCCTGTTTTGCCTTTAGATTCAGTGATGTCAAATAATGAAGTGCTAATTTTTTGAGCTGGCTTATCATAATTTGGCTTTTTAAATATTCCATAATAAGCAACTGCGCCAGTAATGCCAAGAACTAAAACCAAGGCAAGGCCAAGTCTTAACTGTTTTAATTTTGATATTTTTTTCTGTATTAAGGCCATATTTATAGTGTGCGTAAATAATATGCACGCATTGTAATATTGTAGCTCTTTCCAACAGGACTATATGAGATTGCTGCCACATCCATAAGCCTGATATTTTTTTCTAAATTCTCTAAAAATAATTTTAGTTCGCTATATGGTCCGCTCTCAACAGCCACACTAATTTCTACAATAGACACATTACCCGGAACAATAAACCCAACATCATCTGATGGCTCATCTTCATCGTCTTCGAACAATGTCAGCTCTATGCTTTCAATAACCGCACCTGACTTTCTTGCAATGCCCTCTAAGCTTGTTAAAATCTGAGGAGTTAATGGTTCGCTGGGAAGCAAAGAATCAATAGTCTCTATATCGCCAGAAGATATACCGCTTCTGCTTGATTCTAGTTTTGCCAGGTACCCTAGTTCGGATTCTAATCTGCTTCGCTCTTCTAAACTCTGCTGAAATTCAATTCCAGCAATAGTACGCGTGATTGAAAATTTTGGACCTAAGAAAAAAAGGTAACCAACTACTAATAACACCACGCTCACAACAATACTAACCTGTTTGTGATACTGCCTAAACCATGCGGCCATAAAACTAATTGCTACCTTATTTGCAGTCTGTTTCTTCTTGGACTTTGCGGGCTTTTGATTTTCAGCAGGAACTGACCCTAAATTATTAGGTGTAATATTTCCAGCTCCATTCTGTGGTGCTTGTGGCGTGGGTGTAATAGGTTGATTAAAAACTTTATCCATAATTCTATTGCTCCAAAGCTAATATATCTGGACTAATAACAAGCAATATATCAAACGCAACTCCCTCTGGAGAATTTGTAGATTCTTTAACTAGTGATGCAGAACTTATGCCTATGTCTAGAATCCATTCAGTATTTTGATATACAGTTATCTGACGCGCAAGACCTGTGTAATCATTAGCAAATGCGCTTATGCTTATTGCTCCCTCTGTTGATGCTGCCAGGTTAACATATGTGACCTCTGGAATGGTTACAGATTCAAGCTTTCCTAAAAATTCATGCCAAGAAATATGCTGATCCAAAAGAATGCTTGCTGCGTCAACTTTTTCTCGCAACTGATCATCTTCTCCTTCTAATTGATTATAAGTTGCAATGGTTTCTTTAAGTGCTACTACCACTTGTTCATTTTTAGCTAATTTTTCTTGAGAACTATTTTGATATAATTGCAAAGATCCAAACAATATTGCGACCAGAACAACCGTACTCCCCACCCAGATTGATAATGTTTTTAAAGGATTAACATCTTGAAACGTTTCTGTATATTCTGGTGTTAATAGGTTCACATCAAAGGTTGAAACCCTGTGTACTGGAGCTTGAGTTTCGCCTTTTGTACTCTTATCTGCAACTACCTTTGCTTGAACTTCTTCTGTTTTCTTAACTTGATTTTTTACTTCTTCTTTTTTTGGCTTTTGCTTCTTAAAAAATATTCTTTTGAACCATGATATTTTTTTGGGCTGATCCTTTTGTGGGAGTGTAACTTTTTTTTCTAATTCTAAAGGCTTTTTGCTTCCATTTTTATGCGGAGCGCTTAAAAAATTTGGCGCATGCATACTGGTAATATTATGTGCAGATATCCCGTTACTTTTAGGCTTTGCAACAGATTCTATTTTTACATCTTTTGAAACTTCAACAGGTGCTTGCTCTGCTATTTCTACCTTAGGTTTTGCAACTTGTTCTTTTTTATTCTCTCGCGCAAATAATGCCGAAGGTAAATCTTTGCCCTTTGGAAGGACATGGTGTACTTTTTTCTCTGGAGCTGGCTTTTTTGATTTTGGCTCTGGTTTATTCTTTTTTCTTTTAAACACAGAAAATAATCTAGAAAAAATAGATTTTTTTTCTGCTTTTTTATTCTTTTCGGGGTTATTTGCTTCTGTGTATTCTACCTTTTCTTTAGCTTGAGACTTGCCTGATTTTCTGTTTGACCCCTTAAGCTCTTTGGGAAGCAAATTTATATCATTTTTATTTGCAGCTGCCATTTTATTAATTATTCTATTTCACGCATTGCTAATCCAATTGCAACCCCCATACGTGGAGCAACTTTTTCTAATGATTGTACTAAATCTTTCGGATATGAAATTCTAGCCCATGGATTTCCAATAAGGACTTTTACCCCCAAAACATTGGATATATATTGATCCAAAGAAGGCAAAAACGCACTTCCTCCAGTAAGTAAAATCTTTTCTACTGTCTGTCCTCCACGTTGCTGTGTTTCTAAGGTATACTTCATCTCGTTTATAACAGTGGTAAAGCTTTGCTCTATAATTTTTGCCACTCCCTTGCTTTGTGCCGCGCCACCCCCTGTATTCATGCCAACATCCTGCTTAAATTGTTCAGCTCGTGCTGGGTCAATGTCCATAGAATCTGCTATTGCTTTTGTTACAGTTTTTCCTCCGGCATTGATGCTTCGCGAAAAAACTGGAACGCCTTTTTTAACAACAGTAATATCTGTGGTTAAAGATCCAACATCAGCTATTAAAATAACACTGTCCTCATTGCCAACCAGGCTCCTAGACAAAGCAAATGACTCTGTTTCCAAGCTTAAAAGATTCAGCCCAGACAGCTTAAAAATAGACACATAACGCTCTACTAAATGCCTAGGTGCCGCAGTTAACAAAACACTAACTACTGTTTTGCATTTTGCTAGATTTCCTTTTTGCTCTATAGTCTTTTTTTGTGCTTTTGGATCTAAGCTTTTCTCGGGCTCTTCGGCTTTAGGCTCACTAGTTTTTTCACCTTCTGGAGGAGTTTCTTCTTCGCCATCTTCATCCACTTTTTTTTCTGTTTCGTGAAGAATTTTCCAATCCAAAACTACGTTCTCTATAGGCATTGGAACGAACTTTTTTGCTTCCCATTGCACTGCCTCTGCTAATTGTTTTTCGCCCAGCTTTGGCAAAGAAATTACACTGCTAAACACAGCAAAATTGGGCAATGCTGCAAC
The DNA here is from genome assembly GCA_964642355.1 of uncultured Gammaproteobacteria bacterium. Lineage (GTDB taxonomy): Bacteria > Patescibacteriota > Patescibacteriia > UBA2169 > UBA2169 > UBA2169. The sequence goes on along the minus strand of CAZXOU010000038.1, from coordinate 176 downwards.
AGCATCAGTAGCAGAAGCACCTGATTTCTCCAACAAGGATTTTAAAGCACCAGCAATTTTTTCTTGTTCAGCTTTGTTGTCTGGCGTGTCATTGTTTCTGGCAACTGTGGAATCAACTTCTACCATGCCGTAGGTGACTAAGCGAGGTCTTCCGCCAACTCCCTCGAGCTCAACAA
>CAZXOU010000037.1:5345-7714 GCA_964642355.1 uncultured Gammaproteobacteria bacterium | reverse complement strand
GAAGCTCAACGGATAAAAGTTACTCCGGGGATAACAGGCTGATCTCCTCCAAGAGCTCACATCGACGAGGAGGTTTGGCACCTTAACAAATCGGGGTGCTAGGGCAGTGATGTCCTACCAAAAATTCGGCTTATAACGGTGAAACCGTAATTACATATTGTGATATAATAAGTGTATAATTATGTAATCGGCAATACCGTGGGAAGTCTAAATCAAGCTCAAAAATCAATTCTTATTGGAAATATGTTGGGAGATGGCTCATTGCGACTTGCTAAAGGAAAGCGCAATGTATTATTTGAGGTAAATCATACGATTGCGCAAAAGGCGTACGTAGATTGGCAGTACACACAACTGAAAAAATTTGTGTTGACTGGACCAAAGGCACGCTTAGGAAATGGCAACCGAATTGCGTATCGATTTACAACAAGAAGCCTACCAATATTTACGACTCTGTATCATCAGTTTTATAGGGATAATAAAAAAATTATTCCAGATGATTTATTACTAAATCCGCAAGTATTAGCAATATGGTTTATGGATGATGGTAGTAAAAGTCGTAGCTCCGCATATCTCAATACACAACAGTTTAGTATTGAAGATCAAAACAAGTTATTGGAGTATCTGAACCGCCAACTCAATTTAGTTGGTAGGCTCAATAAAGATAAGCAATACTTTAGAATAAGAATTACAACTGAAAGCACAGTGCGCCTGAAAGATATTATTAGGCAACATGTGCTTCCAATGTTTTATTATAAGCTTGGTTTATGACCCCGTAACGACTGACCCGAAAGGGGAGATTCGTCATTTAGACGAATAATACGCCGACACTTGCTAAAATTAATCGAGACTACGCGCAGAACACGCTACGGTCCGAGGCAAGTTGAAGATATAGTCTGTGCCGTAAGAAATTACGGAATTTAAACCGACAGCGATGTCGGCTCATCACATCCTGGGGGCGAAGCAACTCCCAAGGGTTCGGCTGTTCGCCGATTAAAGTGGTACGCGAGCTGGGTTCAGAACGTCGTAAGACAGTAGAGATACGTGCTGTCTATAAATTTGGCTATATGCTGGAAACTCTGGAGAGTCCATGGAGACAATTGTAGGACTCGAGAATCTCACACTACTATGCTATAATAATATATATGGCAAGTAATAATGTGTTGAGTGCAGACAATCAGCAGGAAAGACCAAAGATTCAACTATGGTATGTTGTAGGATTTGTTGATGGTGAAGGCACATTTCATGTGGCTATCACGCAATCAAAAGAAAATAGGTTTGGTATTAGGATTATTCCTGAATTCCACGTGAATCAGAATAATCCAAGTAAGGATACTCTAGAAGACATTCAAACACTATTTGATTGCGGATATATTCAACAGAATCATTCTAAAAGTAAGCGTGACCAGACGTGGGTGTATGTGGTACGAAAGCGAGATGATTTACATAAAAAGATCATTCCGTTTTTCGAGAAATATCCATTACGCACACAAAAAAAGAATGATTATGAGTTGTTTAAAAAAGTTATAGAAATGATGTCCCAAAATCAACATTATACCCTAAAAGGTTTAAAGAAAATTATTGATATTGCCTACCAAATGAATGGCGAAGGTAAATATCGAAAAGTTTCAAAACAACATATTATAGAATCATTGGAATCCTCAGAGACTATACGCCGAACGCGTCGCAAGACGTAAAGATATAGTCCGAACTGTATGGCGACATACAGAGTGCACCTCGCGGTGCACCGCCACAGAGCACTATCAGAAATAGATGTGGTTTTGCAAAGTAACAGAATGTCGGTCTCCTATCTACTATGGGCGTTGAATATTGCGGGAGCCTCCCTCTAGTACGAGAGGACCGAGGGGGACGCACCTCCTGTGTACCGGCTGTGTCACCAGATGCAGCGCCGGGTAGCGGCGTGCGGCAGTGATAAGCGCTGAAAGCATCTAAGCGCGAAGCACTTCCCAAGATAAATATTCATTATAAGGGCGGTCGTAGACTACGACCTTGATAGGCTTTAGGTGTAAGTCCAGCAATGGATTGAGCCAAGAAGTACTAATAGCCCAAGTGCGCAACCACTTAAGTGGTTAAGTATTAATTTTCTCGTTTCCTTTTTAAATTTATCCCCTCTACGGGGGATCCTAGAAAAGACAGCATTGTCTTGGTGGTCTGTGCGGTGGGGGTACACCTGTATCCATCCCGAACACAGCAGTTAAGCCCACTAGCGCCGATGGTACTACACCCTTGGGGTGTTGGGAGAGTAGGTCGCCGCCAAGACTATGCTGTTTTTTTGATTCGAAGGTAGGAAGACCGTGCCAAGACTATGCTGTTTTTTTGATTCGAAGGTAGGAAGACCGTGCCAAGACTAT
>CAZXOU010000037.1:0-5245 GCA_964642355.1 uncultured Gammaproteobacteria bacterium | reverse complement strand
GCTGTTTTTTTGTTGATTAGAATATTTTTTTATGATAGATTATAGATAATATTATTAAATAATAAAATTATATGCCAGAAACAGAACCCCAACCATTGCCAATTGATGCAGAACAAAATTCTAGCCAAGAAAAAGAAAAAAAGGAATGAAAAGAACGAATTAATTGGATTTTAGAAGATTTTGAAATGCAAATTGGTTCACCGTCTCATATGATGCCGGATCTTGTCAGGGGCAGAGTTAAAGACGTTGCTAAGTTTCTTGATGAGTTCAAGGAAAGCGGTGTTGTATTTGAAGGAGGGAGTCAAGCTATGGCGATTGAAGCCGTAGAAACCGCAGTACGAAAATCAGAACAATCCCTTAATGGATCACCAGACGAAAATACAATGGTTGATGCTTTATCAGAGTTGCAGCAACATGTAAAAGGTTTGATTGGCGGTGAAGAGAGAAAATAAAGCTTGTATGTTTAAAAGGGGTTTTATCAAGCCCCTTTTTTGTTTTAAAAAATATTGCTACACTTAGTTACTATGGAATACATTACTGACATCCATCTTCATTCACGTTACTCGCGCGCAACATCAAAAAATCTAAATATAGAAGGATTGTACAAAGGCGCAAAGATAAAAGGTATTGATATAATTGGTACTGGTGATTTTACATTTCCAGCTTATGTTCAAGAAATGGAAAAAGAATTAGAGCCAATTGGCGGTGGATTGTATTCATTCAAGCGCAAGGATGATGTAAAGGTTAACGTTCCAGGGGGTGGAACGTTTAATCCAAAGTTCATACTTACCTCTGAAATTGCAAATATTTATAAAAGGCATGATAAAGTTCGCAGAATTCATACTGTAATCGTTGCTCCTGGGTTAGAGGAGGTGAAAGAATTGAATCGTCAATTAGATAAGATCGGCAATATCAGATCAGACGGCAGACCAATACTTGGCATGGATGTTGCTGATATGGCAGATTTGATTTGGAAAGTATCCAAAGATTTTATCATTGTTCCAGCCCATGCATGGACACCTTGGTTTGCTATTTTTGGATCTAAATCTGGGTTTGATACCATAGAAGAGTGCTATGGTGATTTGGCAGAAAATATATATGCTATTGAAACTGGTTTATCTAGTGATCCGCCAATGAACTGGCGCTTGAGCCAATTAGATAATATCTCCATCATCTCAAATTCAGACGCACATTCTTTGCCAAATCTTGGTAGAGAAGCAACGGTGATGGAACTAGAAAAACCAACCGTTAAAAATATTGAATTAGCTTTGCAAAAAGGAAAGTCAAAAAAGAATAAAATTTTGTATACTATCGAGTTTAATCCAGAGGAAGGCAAGTATCATTTTGATGGGCACCGCGCTTGCAAGTTTGTGTGCGATCCTAAGGAAACAAAAAAACTAAAAGGTATTTGCCCAAAATGTAAAAAGCAATTAGTTATTGGGGTTGATAATCGTGTAGAAGAATTAGCAGATAGAGCCAAGCCCAAGAAGCTTGGGGAGTATAAATATATTGTTCCGTTACAGGAGATTATTGCAGACGCGTATAATCAACGAAAAAATACCAAGCGTGTGCAAGAAACCTATAATGCAATGATAGCATCAATTGCAAATGAATTTACACTGTTGCTAAAAACTCCTTTGGAAACTATTGAAAAATTTGGCATCCCAGAGTTAGCCCTTGGCATTAAGCGAATGCGCGAAGGTGAAATTCATGTTGAGCCAGGATATGATGGGGAGTATGGAGTGGTAAGTGTGTTTAGTCCGGAAGAACAAATCAGTGCCAAGAACAAACAAAAAACACTTTTTTAGTTAGGTATAAAAAAACGCCCTGCGGATTAATTCTCTGTTGAGAACTCCGCAAGACGCTTTGTCGATTTATTGCTGAAAAAGCTCACCCATCTTCTGACATAGCAGTTGCAGTGCACCTTTCTGGCGTAGATGTCGTGGGTTTACTTCGGGAGTAACGATACCATTATATCCCCACTTCACAATATGTTCGCAAAATGGTTTGAGAGGGGCATCGCCATCTCCAATAAAGACGTTCCGCCCACGGGAAGGGCCGAGCTGTGGCTTGTAATCACATAAGTGAATCTCTTGAACATATTGCCCAAGCTCTGGAAACAGTCTGATACAAATAATTTTGCCGGGCTGCTTCGTTGACATGATTTCCGTATATAACTACGGGAACGAACCCGATACCATGCATTTGATGTATTAGAGATGTTCCAGCTGGCACAAGAGCGCCAAGGGCGCGCAGGAAATAGTTAGGCAGTATCCTCTGTCCGGTCTCCCATGACCATCCCTGGTGAAACCGTATCTCGAGCTCCTCCTTAAAAGCTTTATCCCGTACTTTTTGAATGCGCTTAGGGTTAAGTAAGCGGCCGATGAGAAGGCACTCCACCCCATCAAATCCAGCTTCCTTGATTTTCGCTATTGTTGCTGGTACACGTATCAGGGACGGCATCCGCTTCCAAATCGGTTCCATATAGGGCAAGAATAAAGGCACCATTTGGTGACTCCTTTCTGATTGTAAGGTTCTATTTCGCGGCAAAGCTGTTTAGCTGGTTTCTATATTTCGAGCAATTATTTCATACCAAGATTTTTTTGTCAATGTTCGCCACAAAATGAGAAGAACCCACCATTATGGCGGGTTCTTCTCATTTTGTTTTTAAGCGCTTTTTACGACGCGTCGCTTTATTTTTGTGCGGGCTGAGTTCCTCCAAAGGATGATTGTCACGTTTTATGTATAAATATAGTATACCACATTTTTGATATGGAGTTGTGGACAAGTTATATCTTTTCTAGTTTTACAACATCAATTGCAATTTCTTCATATGGATGTACTTTTTTGATTACTTTTTCAATATTTTTCGCTTTGTCGCTTGGACAGATCATTTCTATTTTTACATGATCAACATATTACATGTCGTCTTTTCCGCCTTCAATAGGGTTTGCATTTTTCGAGGCCCACCAGCTTCCTTTTCCGGTCGCTACAAATGCACAGTGCGTATAGTTTCCTATTACACCAGCACCAGATTTTGCTGCAGCATTTATAATATCTTTTATGACTTTGTCATTGTTTGGTGCAAATACAAATAGTTTATAGTTCATATTTTTTTATGGAGTGTTTTCTATAAATGGCAGCCCCTCCTCTTCAAATTTTTGCATAACAAAATCTTGCCAACGATTGTATTCGTCAATTGAAGATTGTGGTGGATTACCTGGAACGTTCCATTGAATGAAATAATATCTTTTCCATTGATCGGACATATCAGGTTCCTCAACTTCACGCACGCTTAGCTTTGTATGATGAAAACCAGGCATGCCTAACCGTAAGGCCATAAGACCCCCTTCTGTTGTTGAGGTTTCCGGATCAAGAGCTTGCTCGAACGGTTTGCTAGTATACTGCTCATCACCAGTATACTCCCGCCATGCGCGCAGATAAACTTCTACGGCTCTCTTATTTTGCTGTTCAGTGCTTTCGGGTTGTTCCGGTGAATTAGGGGTTTCAGTTCCCATATTGATTTTGATTGAATATATGGATTCGGGATAGTTTAGGATTTATTCAATGGTGGACCGTGCGAGACTCGAACTCGCGACCCCCTGCTTGCAAAGCAGGTGCTCTAGCCAACTGAGCTAACGGCCCTTATTATATACTTGGATTAAATACTTTTCCTAATGTTCCTTCTAAAAAGCCTTGATGCATGTTGGTTATAGCAAGCATGGCTGCAAAAATCAATAGTATTCCGATGAGCTTGTACAACAACCTTGTTCCGCCCATGGTTCCCATTTTTGATTCTGCCCAAGCGTTGTATCCTGTAAATCCTACAACAGCTTCGTTCTTCCAAACTAAAAGGAATCCTATAATTGCCAAAATAATTCCTATTACAATTCTCATACATTTATTTTTATTTTTTCTTGGTGCCCGGAGAGGGAGTCGAACCCTCACGTCCATAACGGACATATGGCCCTCAACCATACCAGTCTACCAGTTTCTGCATCCGGGCTTATAACTATCTAATAATACCTTTATATAGGCCTTCCATCCATCCTTTTATTCTTAGAAATAATTCCGTACTGCAGACGTATATAGAAAATGTTCCATATGGGAGGGAGTCTTTTTTGTTTTTACTTGCTCTATTGTGTTGCTGTGAGGTTTTAAAGAATTGCTTAGTGGGAATTCCGGATACTTTGTTCCAGTATTTTATAGCTTTTATAGGGTCTAGGTGTCTATGAAGGTGTATGTGACCTCTGAATTTTTCTGGAGGCACGTTGCAATTTTCTTTGAAAAATTTCATCATTATCTGGATTAGCAGAGGATCACTGTTTGAAAATTCAACTATCCCTCGTCGTGTCTTGCTTCCTTCAGCCCAATAGAGGCCTATACCTATTAAAAACAGCTCTTGTTTCGATATGGGCTTTATTTCCTTTTTTGCCGCATCGATAATTTTTTGCCGCCGCGCATTTTCGTTTGTCAACCGTGTAGTCCTACGTTGCTCGATAACTTTTTTACTTTGGCCTTTACTAGACAAACCTAATTTTTGTTTTGAGGACAGTTCAATTTCTCTAACCCACAAACTGACACTGCTTTTCGCAACACCGAGCTTCCTGTATATTTCATTTATGGAATAACCTTTTTTTCTTAATGCCTGTGCTTGTTTTTTTTCTTTTGATTTCATACTTGAACCCGTTAATTATGTATACAATAAGTATAACATATAGGTTCAATTTTATCTACTGGTGGGCGCTGAGGGAGTCGAACCCCCGGCCTCTACAGTGTAAATGTAGCGCTCTAACCAGCTGAGCTAAGCGCCCCTATAGACAACAACTCTATCCTATCAAACCGCTACTAAAAAATCAATTATTTAAAGAGCCCGCCAGTAGCGGACTCAAGGATTATTCTTTTATCTCTTTTAGTCGCTTTTTGGTGGATCTTAAGTAGTATGGTTTGCCTTGTGTGACTTTGTACTTTCTAACCATTTCAAATTTAATTAAAGACGGCATTTTCAAAGGAAAGATTTTTTCTACTCCTACGCCTTCGGATACTTTTCTAACTGTGATAGTTCCTCCGGCTTCTCTACCATGCTTGTGCGCCAACACCATTCCTTGGAAAACCTGTGTTCGTTCTTTTTCTTCGCCTTTAGGATTGGTATCTACAATTTTTTGATGTACGCGAATAAGCATGCCTGGTTTGATTTCTTCTGGCTTTAATTCTGTGTAGTCAGATTTACCTTTTTTACTTTTAG
>CAZXOU010000036.1:0-7849 GCA_964642355.1 uncultured Gammaproteobacteria bacterium | reverse complement strand
TCAAAATCATATGGCGCGGTTGTAGCAATAATTCCAATTTCTCTACAATAATCAAAAAATTCTTTATGCCATTCGCGGGGAAACTCTGCTGCCTTAAAAACTTCGTCTACTGGCTTGCCCCAAGAACCATGCACGCCTTGAAGCTGCATAGATGCAAATCCTTTGCCAGAGACAATCTTTGGTGCAAGAAAACTCTGTATTTTAACCACATCTCCGCCTGCCTGCTTTACAGCCAAGGCAAGTTGTTTTGCTTTATCTAAACTGCCGTCAAAATTTCCTCCAATATCAGCCATAATCAGCGCTGGCTGACCTTCTCCAATCAATCGCCCTCCTATGTTTATGATTTTAGGAAACATATTCATAGTTATATATTAGTAAAACCCCCGTCAACAGGAATTACGGTTCCTGTGATATATTCTGATGCATTGCTAGCAAGGAACACTGCAATGCCTTTAATATCATTTTCTTTTGCCATTCGGCCTAATGGCACTTTTTTAGTGTATTGACTTACAAATGGTTCTGTTTGATTGTTGAAAAATCCACCAGGCGCAATCACATTTACGCGGATATTGTCTTTTGCAAGTAATGATGACAAATACTTAGAAAACATGATCATACCACCTTTTGTGTATGGATAATCTGGTTCTGTTTGAATATCTGTTCCTTCGTACATTGCCTGATCTGGTGCAACTAATCCATAAATTGAACTAATGTTGATGATTGAGCCGCCATTTTGCTTCATAGCTTTTCCGAAGGCACGACAGGTTATAAACAGGCCTCGTGCGTTTACGGCCATTGATCTATCCCAGTTCTCCACAGAATCCTCAAAATTCTTTTTCATTGGCCGTTCAACTCCGCAGTTTACCAGAATGTCTGGGGTCTTGAATGTTTTTGTGATTTCATCCAAAGCTGACAAAACACTTTTCTCGTCTGATTGATCAATCACAAAACCTGCAGCACGTAGCCCTTTTTCTTTAAGCCTATTTGCAGCTTCATCCACACGCTCTTTGTTGGTTGAAGCTATGCATACATCTGCTCCTGCTTCTGCTAAGGCCTCTGAAATTGGAAAACCAACTTTTCCTGCGCCGCCTATAACAACAGCGCATTTATTTTTTAGTGAAAATTGTTCTTGTATATTCATACTATTGAATTGATTCTAGTGTTGCGGGAGATATTTGTGCACCTTTATTCTTTTTTGAAATATCTCCAGCTAATACAACTTTTGCAATGCTAATAATTTCTTTGTTTGAAATATGTTTTTTTCCTGACTCAACCATTTCCACGAATATTGAAAGCATCTGCTTGAAACTATAAAAGTAATCAGTAAATGGGATGGTGTATGGTTCTTGGTCTGTAGAAAATGCAGTAAACTGAATTGGCAAATGCGCGTCTTTAATACATTCTAGGATGACATTTAATCCTGATGTATAGTGGATCTGAACTATGTCATGATCTTCCTGGTCTGACAAAGACCTAACCCAATCAATATCATATCCCCATATAGCTACAATTCCTTCTAACAAATGATGTCCATATCGCATCCATGATTCTCTGCTTACTCCGTGAATGGTTTTAACTGCTTTAAGCTTGATGCTTTGCTTTGCTTTTTCAATGTCGCGAGTAAACCGCGCGCTTGAGCCAGCCATTAATGGGTAATCTTCCCCAGTTAATTTCTCAAACTCAATTAACTCATCCTTTGTTGCAACTAACTGCTTGTCTATAAATATTGGTATCTTTTTCTCTAAAAACGGCTTTATCATTTTAAAATGATTTTCCACATCATCTCTCGCTAAAATTACTGCATCTACGTTGCCAATTAAATCTACATATTCATCCACAATATTTGGGATCAAAGAAACTTTTGCAACATCTTCTGATAACTTTTTATCTTGTGTCCAAATGTGTGTGACTTTAGCTGAATCAAGAGCATTTTCATTCTTATGCTCGCGGGGCAGGTATTGTTTGATCAATTCATAAGGACAACGCGCTTGTAACTCTTTTTCATCATACCCATTAAAAATTGCAGCATATGAAAATGAATGCCCGTTTCCCTCATTTAATCCAATTATTCCAAGGTTAATCATATATTTGTTAATACCTTTCCTAGTTGTTTACTCGTACGAATTCTTATAATTTCTTTGAATGGAATTGGAAATGGAGCTTTTATATCTGGAATAAAGCTTGCAACCTTTTTTCTTGAATCACATAATTTTGCAATTACAAGAATAGTGCTGGATATACCAATTACAACCTTAGCCTGGGCAATATCTTTTAGTCTATTAGCACTTTGCTTTGCTATTTTCACGGTATCTGAATATTTAGTAATGAGCTTGTCGTATTTTGATTCCTTTTCAGATGGATGAAAGCCAATGACCACCTTATTCTTAAGTTCGTTCTCGGAGATGTAGTTTAATATACTTTCTAAAACATCAAACTCACTAAACTTAAACAAATGTACTCCATTTGATGGGCCGCTGTTTACTTTTATTGGCTGGCTCAAGAATAATATATTATGTGCTTTGCCTTTGATTTGCTTTTTAATTTTCTTGTATTCTTGCTGCATCTCTTTGTAATATAGGTTTGGCACAAGCTTGCATGGAACATCTGACATGAACTTGCGCGCTAAATCTCGTGTATGGCTATTTCCTGCCCAAAATTCATCTGGCAAGTTCTGCTTCCAGTCTTTATTTGGATAATTAAATCGCTCACGAAGATTTACCCAATGCTCAAGATATGCAACTGACTTTATATCGTGCTTGCGAGCCAACTTTATAAAATCAAGTTCCAAAGATGAACCCCAGCCAGTACCAGTAAGTACATAGGCAACCTGATTACTTGCAAGCATCTTTTTAGCTTTAGCTTTTGATCTAGTAAGATACTTGTCTAATTTTTTGCGCTTAAAAACTTTAACAGCTGGCCCTGCAACCAAACAAATAAAATCATACTTATTTTTGTACTTTTTAACATATGCAGAAACAATTTCAGCGGCTCCAGCATCATGGCTTATAACTAATATTTTTTTCTTTGTAATTTTCATACAGCTAGCTCCTCTCTGTTTTCATATATTTTATGGAACGCGCGAACCACATCATCTAAATCATACTTACTCATTCCCGGCCGCATTAGTTCGTGAATAATTAATTCTTTATCATGCATTCTTTCTGTAACAGGACATACACCCTTTTCGTAACTAACCGAACCTTTGTAATAAGGAGAATTAAATGGAAATCCGTCTCTGCCAATTGCAATTCTTTTTTGGAACAAAGGCTCAAGATATAATGGTTTAACATATCCAGCGCTTATTAATGGGCCCTCATGACCATTTAATCCTCTAGTTGGTAACTCTGCCTTAAGTGCCTCTACAAATCTGTCACGACTTATTCCAAACTCGTTTTCATCAAAATGTATTGCATGCTGATAATAAACATGTTTGCTATTTGGCCTTGTTTTTGCTGGTGTAATCCCAGGAATGTCTTTTATCTTTTCTGTAAGATAAGCGCAGTTATAAACCCTTTCTTTTGTGAGCTGTTTTAGTTTTGTAAGCTGAGCTCTACCAATAGCTGCTTGTAGTTCAGTTAAGCGAAAATTTAAACCAACCATGTTAGTAAGATCTGATGTTCCTTTTTCACCCACAACTGCTTCTGCGTGATTACGTATCAATCTTAATCGTTCTGCTAAATTATCATCATTTGTAACTATCATACCTCCCTCTCCTGTATGAATATGTTTATGAAAATTAAATGAATACACGCCCATAGTTCCAAGAGTTCCAGTAAACTTCCCGTGATATTGGGCTTGTGGTGCTTGTGCACAATCTTCAATTACGTATAAATTATGCTTTCTAGCTATTTCGTTTATAGCCTCCGCATCATAGGCTTGCCCAAATAAATCTACTACTACTATGGCTTTTGTATGTTCTGTGATTTTTTCTTCTACAGATTTTGGATCTAAGCAAAAATATTCTTCTTCAATATCTGCAAATACTGGCACAGCTCCATACCAAAGCGGAGTTGTTGCAGAAGCAGACATTGTGTACGGAGATACAATAACTTCATCCCCAGGACCTATTCCAGCGACTCCCAAAGCTGCCTGTAATCCAGATGTACAAGAATTAACCGCAATTGCATGTTTAACACCAAAATGGTTAGCCCATTCTTTCTCAAAATTTTGAACTTCCAGCCCGCCATTAAACTCTGGCCCCCAAGCCCCTATGTATCTGGAAAGCACACCAGAATCAAGCACGCGATTTGCTGCTTTTTTCTCGTCCTCGCCAATAATGTTGTGAGAAGGAAATAGTTCAGTTCTCACTGCTTGGCCTCCATTAATTGCTAATTTATTTGGCATATTCTGCAACAGTTAATGTCTCTAAAGCTGACTTAATATCACACTTTGGCTTTTTGTTATAACTTATAACTTGGTATATATTTTCATATACTTCTAACATCATTTTACTGATATCAATCTTCAAACTTGGTTTCGTTAATTTTAAAAATGAAAATTCATTTTTTGATTCTGCTTTAAATTCTGTAAGCACATCATTATTGATAATAATCCGCCCTTTTTTGAAATTAATATCAATTTCAAATAAACGATAATTAACATTTTCAACTCCTTCAAAAAAAATCTTAACTCCTTTCACTAGAGCCAAAAAACTTATACTTGAATCTTTTGAATTACTTTTTTTATTGATTGAACTTACTTTTGTAATAGGACCGAACATTTTTTCTATTAAATTGATTGCATGTGTCGCAGTATTTAAAATACCATTTGTGTACTGCACAGAAATTGATTGCGGTGAACCCCATTTTTTCTTTTTAATTAGAGTTGTTAATTTTTCGTAACTTTTGTTATATGATCGATTATAATTAACCAATATCTTAGCATGGTATTTTTTTGATAAAGCAATAAGTTTTTTTGCCTCGGCTACAGTGCTTGTTATTGGTTTTTCGCAAAGAATATATTTTACACCCAAACCCATAGCCACAGAGCACACCTTATAATGTAATGCAGTGGGCACTGCAACAACCAATAAATCAACATTCTCTTTATTAATCATTGTTTTATAATCAGAATACATTGCCACATCTTTTGCAGCTTTTTTCTGAAATATCTTTCTCTGCTTTGCCCCTACATCAGCAACTGCGACAAGATTAAAACGCTTATCTTTCTTAAGTGCAGAAAGATGCGTAGGGTATTGAACTCTTTTTTTTACGCTCAAAATATCATCATACCCATGAGCGATTTTTCCTAATCCTACTATTGCTGTTCTAATCTTTTGCATAATTATATCCCAATAACGTCTAAGAGTTCTTGTTTTTCCATCCATTGACTATTTTTATCACTACTAAAGAAAAAATTCGACGGTAACTGCTCACCTGCTTCTTTGTAGATATCAAACTTCTTCATAGTCTCTGGGTGAAAATGCTCTGGCAAAATCACAAAATAATCTTCGTACAATACTGCATGACGTGCTTCGTCTTGAGTAATCAAAATTTCATGCAGTTTTTCTCCCGGACGTATTCCAACAATACGCATATGCGCATGTGGAACTAATGCGCTGAACAAATCAGTAATTTTCATGCTTGGAATATTCTTTGGAATAAATATTTCTCCTCCAGCCATATTATTTAACGCAAATGTAACTAGTTTAAAACTTTCTGCAAGTGATAGCCAGAACCTAGTCATACCTTCGTGGGTAATACTTACCTCTTGGGCATCTGGATTACGGAGTAATGATTCAATAATACTTCCACGGCTATTTATAACATTGCCATATCGTACACAGCTAAATTTTGTGCGCCCAGCCGCATAAAAATTTCCTGCAACAAACAATTTTTCTGCACATTGTTTTGTTGAACCATACAAACTAACTGGTTCTGCAGCCTTATCTGTAGAAATAAGAAGTACTTTATCTACACCAGCATCAATAGCTGCGTTAATAACATTTTCGCTTCCGAGAATATTAGTCTTAACTGCCTCAAAAGGATTATATTCCAAGGTAGGCACCTGCTTAAGAGCTGCAGCATGCACTACAATATCAACACCATAAAAAGCGCGTCGCAAGCGTTCTAAATCACGGATATTGCCTAAAAAGAACCTTAGCCTATCATCTTTTGTTTCTGCACTCATTTCTGACTGCTTAAGCTCATCTCTGCTAAATACAATAACTTTTTTTGCATCCTGCTCGAGCAAAAACTTAACAAAATTTTTGCCAAAAGAACCAGTCCCTCCTGTAATCAATACTGTCTTGTCTTTGTATACATTCATAGAATTACTTATTATTCATTAATAGCTTTACTTAATAACTGTGTAAGTGTGTTTATGTTTTCCTCTTTGCTAATTCCTTCTTCTTTAAAACTTCTTGATTTGTAATTTTTTGCTTTTACGCTAACTTTATTTACAGCATGTAGATACCTAATAATGTCTCCTTGCTCTACTCTGTAGCCTTGTTCTATTTTTTGTAAAGCATCTTTGCATTGCTCCTCCTCTGAAATTCTAAATATTCCTTTACAATGCATATACCATACGCTACCAAAAACTAGTGAAGGTTTATTAGAAAGAAGCGATTCCCAGCTTGCGGTTCCTGTTACTGTCGCAACTGTTTGACTATGCTTTATAAGTTCACGAGGGTTAGTTTCTGCCGGAACAAGTATAACGTTCTTTTTTTGATCTATATGTTTGTAATAGCCTTTATATCTGTAATGGTATGCTTGCGTATGAAAGGGATACCACTGCGGCAAATGTTCTTTTACATATATCACCCATCCATCTGGCAATGTTTGCGAAACCATATCAATCATAAGCAGTTGATCATCATATACCCCGCCCATTGGAAGTGTGGTATGCTCTGGCTGAAATGCTAAAGGTATATATACATATTTTTTTTGATAATCTGGCTTCTTCTCTAACTTCTTATATTCTTTCTTCAATGCTTTTGACATCCTACCTAAACGCCTAGAAAGAAGCATAAGTTCTAGGCCAGTAAAATCTTTTTCGTGATAATATGTCATTCGTTTTGAAAATAGCATTCGTAAATATGAGTATAATGTCTTAAAAAAAGTTAATTGTACTATATTTTTTAAAATAGAATATATAGTAGGAACACGATAAGGCATCTTGTTCTTGTGTGTTCTTAAATGCGAATGACTATCGCGACCCATAGAATCTGGATCAAAATCTTTCCTCTTACTAAAATAGTGCTCTTTAAGATCTTCGCTTAAGTTCTCTATATTATGCATTTCTTGATTAGTATTCTCGTATGCTTCACTTAATCCAGGAATGTCCTCGTATTGATGCTGTATCACTGCCCTACTACCAAGAGTAACAATGCGCTCTAAAATAACTATTTTAATATTTAGCAACTTTGCAAGTCCATACAGAACAAATCCAGAAGCCAAATGTGGAACAGAATTAAATATAATTACATCAGGCTTGAACTTTTTTAACATGCCATCCCAAAATCTAACATAGCTATAATACAAATTTCTTCGCTTTACAAATGCAGGGTTTCCATAACTAGTTCGAGATATCATAGAAAGAGCATGCCAACCATATGGATACATTTTTTCAATTATCTCTTGGCTTGGGGTTTCAAACTTAGAAGCATCTACCTCTTTTGGATAAATGTTCTTGTTAGAATCAAAACTATGACGAAAAATAGTATCTTGAAATCCATCTTTAGTTCGGCTAAGTTCGTCAAAAGCATCACGATATCCTTGCCAATACAAGACCTGGATATGTTTATCTTTTAAATTTTTTATTACTTCAATGAGTATTGGAGTAGAAAAACTCATAATAAAAGCTTTTTTCATACTTATCGCCTAACGTTTGATAATCTATAGAAATATGA
>CAZXOU010000035.1:0-7987 GCA_964642355.1 uncultured Gammaproteobacteria bacterium | reverse complement strand
AGCGCCTGCCTGTCACGCAGGAGGTCGCGAGTTCGAGTCTCGTCGTCCCCGCCATTCTAATGATAAGCCGTCCGAAAGGGCCCCTTTTTTGCTTATTCAATTTTTAGACATCATAATAAAGCGCAAATTCATATGGATGAGGCCTTTGTCGCATTTCATCTACTTCTTCTTCGCGTTTGTATTTAATCCAAGCATTAATTATTTCCTCGCTAAATACATTGCCTTGCATCAAAAAGTCATTATCGCGTTCCAGCTCATTTAGAGCTATTTCTAACGTACTTGGGGTTTGTGGTACAAGTGCTGCTTCATCTTGGGCAAGATGGTACAAATCCTTGTCCAAAGGTGCTCCGGGATCAATTTGATTTTTAATGCCGTCCAAACCAGCCATGAGCATCGCAGACATTGCTAAGTACATGTTGGATGAAGGATCAGGGCATCTAAATTCAACACGTTTAGATTTAGGGGAATGAGAATACATAGGAATGCGCACAGCTGCAGAACGATTTCGCTGAGAGTAAGCCAAGTTAACTGGCGCTTCAAAACCAGGAACTAATCTTTTATACGAGCTAGTAGTAGGATTTGTAAGGGCTAATAATGCTGGAGCATGTTTGAGTAGGCCTCCTATGTAGTATAACGCCATCTGGCTCAACCCAGCGTATAATGATCCTGCAAACAAAGGCTCATTTCCTTTCCATAGGCTTTGATGAGTGTGCATTCCAGTGCCATTATCCTCAAAAAGTGGCTTAGGCATAAATGTTGCTGTTTTACCATGCTTGTAAGCTACGTTTTTAACGATATATTTATATAGCATCATTTTGTCGCAGCAATCTAATAAAGGACAGAATTTTATATCAATTTCTGCTTGTCCTGCTGTTCCTACTTCATGATGGTGCACTTCTACGTCAATACCGCTATTAATCATAGTAAGAATCATATCAGTTCGAAGATCTTGCTGTGAATCAGTAGGTGGTACTGGAAAGTAGCCGCCTTTATATGGAGGCTTATGTCCAAGATTAGGTTGTTCATCTTTGCCTGAATTCCATTCTCCTTCAACTGAATCAATTTTGTGGAAGCTGCTATTATGATTTTGGTCAAAGCGTATTTCATCAAATATAAAAAATTCAGCTTCTGGGCCAAAGTATGCTGTGTCAGCCAAGCCAGTTGATTTTAGATATGTTGATGCGCGCTTTGCAACTGCTCTTGGATCCCTGGTATATTCCTTTTGTGTAACAGGATCTTTAATTGAGCATACCATAGAAAGAGTAGGTGCTTTAGTAAATGGATCCATTATAGCTGTGCTTGGATCTGGAATTACAAGCATGTCGCTTTCGTTGATTGACTGCCACCCGCGGATAGATGAACCGTCAAATCCTAGTCCTTCTGTAAACATGTCAGCCTCTAGTTCGCTTGCTGGAATAGAAAAATGTTGCCAAGATCCGGGTAAATCCACAAATTTAAAATCCACAATTTGCGCTTGCTGTGCTTTTGCAAGTGCGTTAGAGATATCCAGAGAAAATGATTTGTTGTTTTCTTGTTCGGGAGATTGACCATATTCATTTTGCATATATGTTCCTCTTTTGGTTAACCCCCCAATAATTTGATTAGTATTTTATTTTACTAAAAATAACAATCAATAACAAGTGATAGTATACTAGGGTCAAAATATGCTATAGTTCTAGCATGGTTACTTTTCTATATGTAAGATATGCCAAATAGAAACATAAAAGATTTAGATAAACGCACACAGCCTTTTGTGCGTGAATTTGTTTCGCAGCTAGATTTTGGAACTTGGAAAGGATTTATTACAGAGGGATTCAGAAGTAACAAGCGCCAGGCAGAGTTGTACGCCAAAGGCAGGACAAAGCCAGGCCGTATTGTCACAAACGCAAAGCCAGGACAATCAAACCATAATAAAGGCTTAGCTATTGATATTGCTTTTAAGAATAACAAGAACAAACTAAACTGGAATGTTAAGCTTTTTAAAGATGCATCAGTCATCGCAAAAAAGTTAGGATTTACTTGGGGAGGGGATTGGAAAAGTTTTCGAGATAATCCGCATTTTGAGATGACAAAATTTTCACCAGCTAAATTGTCGTTATCCAAACTAGAAGGTTTAATCACCTATAAAAAATGGGGAAAGAGTGCTGTATATGTAGCAGTTGGAAATCTGCTTATTCCTTTTGTAATGAAAGAGAAGGATTATAGAAAAGAGTTTGATGAAGCAGAAATTGAAGTTTTGAGCGCTAAAGAGTTTAAAAAATTTGTAGTTGCTAAGACCGTTAAGATAATTCCGTCTTAAGTTAAAAAAAATTCCGCAAGGAGGGAGTCCTTGCGGAATCGAGAGTAGAGAGTCATTTTTTGATGATGAGCTAGGTCAAGAGCGATATGGACGAATAGTTTTTCCGCATCCACCACACTTCATTGCTATCTTCTTGCCTTCGTCTGTGTCGATTTCCATGCCAGAATAATGCATATTTTGCTTCTTCTGGGGTTATTCTGGTTCGATCCTCTTCACTGGTGATGAAAGTCCTATCTATTTTGCTGCCGTAGAACAGACGATATTTTCTGACGTAGTCATCAGAATCAGGCATAGTACTTACCTGATGTACTGTATTGATAGGTATGCAAATCTCATCGCCAGCTTGAAGGATTATCCATGTTGGGTCAACAAATCTAATGGCAAGCCTTCCCCATCTTATTTTAAACTGGTCAACGCAGAATTCATGGAAGTGGGGTCCAATGCACCATCCTGGCAATCCTACGAAATATCCAGCTTGCAGTGTATCATTTCTAGTTTCTTGCTGTAAAAAAAAGAGGTCTCCCTCTATGTTGCCAACTGGCCTCTTTACTAGCTTTGTTTCAGCCATTTCTTTCCTACTAATTTTTAGTGAACTACAAGCTACTTGACCACGTCTTTCACGATTTTTGTGAAAATTTCTGGGTTATGCTCTGCAATATCAGCTAATACTTTGCGATCAAGTTCAATTTTGCCTTTGGTTAAGGCGTCAATCAATTTACTATAAATAGTGCCATTAGCACGTGCTCCTGCATTTATCTTAATCTGCCAAAGCGCTCTTGCAGTTCTCTTTTTTACGCGTCTATCACGATATGCATGCGCACCGGCTTTAGTTACTGCAGTTTTTGCGATTTTAATGAGCTTTTTTCGGCCCCACTTAAAACCCTTAGCTTTTACTAAGATATTTCGCCTTCGCTTTGTGTGGGTTGTTCCGCGTTTTACTCTAGGCATATGGAAGTTGTTTCTTAATCTGTTTAGTACTTGCTTTAGAAAGTGTTGAGTTTCTACGCTTGTTCATTTTAGTAGTTCCGGCTTCTCGCGCATTAAAATGACCTTGACCTGCAGTACGTTTAACTGCTTTGCCAGTTTTGGTAAATTTGATTCGCTTTGCTGCTGATTTGTTAGTCTTAAGTTTACTCATAAATACCGAATTATATTAACAAAAAACCTCTGACACGTCAACTGTTGAGGTTAAAATTATTGATTTTTGCGTGCAATAGTCAAAGAAAGCCTTCCACCTTGTTTAGAAAATGGCTGTTCAATGATAATGTCATCTCCTAAAATTTTAGAAAAAGATTCCATGTTTTCTTTAGCTTCAGAAACATATGCTTTTTCGCGTCCTTTTAGCACAACATCAATTTTAACTTTATGTCCTTGTTCTAAAAATTTTTCAGCTTGTTTTTGCTTTGTTGCTTTATCATGATCGCTTATTCGGAAAGAAATGCGAATTGCTTTGGTATCAACTTTTTTCTGCCTAGCTTTTTGCTTGGACTTTGTTTTTTCCTGCTCATACTGCATTTGTCCAAAATCCAAAATTTTAGCAATTGGTGGATTAGCTTTCGGCTGAACCTCAACAATATCTAATTCCTTTTCCTTTGCTAAGGCTAATGCATCGCGCGTATCCATTTCACCTATATTTTTTCCTTCTTCGTCAATCACCATTAATTTAGGAACGCGAATACGCTCGTTTGCGTTAAAACGAGTTACTTGTTGGCGGTCGCGCCTTTTGCGATAAAATAATGGTGATCTTCTCTGCATGTTGAAATAAATTTATGGTGGAGGTGGCGGGCTATTCTCCCGCGTGAAAATAGGGCAAAACTTCTACTGCTTACAATCATAGGCTATTTAAAAGTATCATGTATGAGCTATAAATAGACAAAACACACATACACTATCCTTAAGTGCTTGGCCGTCATACAAGGCATATAATGGCTGCGTCCTGAAGTATGACATCATGATCATTTTAGTCAGGCCTAAAATGGTGATGGCTGAAGCTTAAATTAAGCTACAACTGGCGCAAAGCTAGGAACTGCGAATGCTTGTGCAAGCGCTGTCTTTACTCTGCTAACAATGCTGTTTGCAATTGTATGTTTGATTGCATTTATTTACATCACGACAATCTAGTGAAGGATTGGGTATTAGAAATGTTCGTATCTTTCGACTTAATATCACCCCCTAGCCCAAGTAATATACTGTATTTGCTAATAAATGTCAACCCAAAATACTCTGGACTAGGATTTTAGCTTTCTTCCGATATCTCGTTCAATGTCTCTTTTTTTAATCTGATCTCGCTTTTCAAACTGTCTTTTTCCTCGTCCTAATCCTAATTCAATTTTAATTATACCAGATTTACTGTATGCGGATATGGGTAACAGGGTTAGCCTTTTTTCTTTTAGCTTTCCTATTAAACTGCTTATTTCTTTTTTATTTAGCAAAAGTGTGCGTGATTGTGTAGGATCATAATCAGTCTGTGCGCCTGCAGCTGGCTTATATGCGCTAATGTGAGCGCTTATAAGCGACAATGCTCCAGTATTAGGGTTCAAAGACGCATAACTGCCCTTTAAATTCATTTGTCCAGACTTAACTGACTTGACTTCTGGTCCAGTAAGTTTTATACCAGCCTCATATTTTTCAAGTATGGCATATTCTGCTAACACAGCTTTGTTTTTTGCCAATAATTTGTTTGCCATTGTGTCCTTAGTATAGCTCATATTGTTGACAATTAAAACAATTCCAGTAAAATAAATTTATTGCATATTGCATAATTTATTATTATTTTAAGAGGAGAGAACAACATGTCAGAAGAAACATCATCACATGCACCGCAAGCTAAAATTCGCCAAAGAGGAGGATCGCAAATAGGGGCAGTCGCGGTAATTATAATTATACTTGTAGTGGGATTTATTTGGATGTCCCAGACAAAAATAAGCGACTACAAAGAAGATTGGCAAGCAGTGTTTCTTACAAACGGACAAGTATACTTCGGCAAGGTAGAAAAGCAGAACCAAGTAGAGCTTGTGGTAAAGGATATCTATTACTTGCAAGTCACTCGTCCTTTGCAGCAGACAGAAGAAGGCGAACAGCAGCCAAATCCGCAAGGAGAGCTTTCTTTGGTTAAGCTTGGGAATGAGTTGCACGGACCAACAGACGGCATGCTAATCAACCGCGATCATGTTTTGTTTGTAGAGGATTTGAAAGAAGATTCTAATGTTGTTCAAGCAATTGATAACTACAAGACTGGACAATAATTAATTCTGAAAATCGGGGCTACTGACTATGGCACTTGATATTGCAAAATTTGGGAGGAAGCCCTACCAACGGCTAGAAAAACCACAGCCACAAAGTGGCAGAAGCGCGCATGTGCGCCGATATTTTAGTTCTGTAATTGAGAGACTTATCGGAATTATTCTGCCTATTGCTGCTTTTGTTGTGCCTATTTGGGTGTGGGATTTTGGAGCACCAGCAGGGTATGGGAGATTGTTTTTGTGGATGGTTCTTTCTGGGCTGATTCTTGTTTTTGGGATTATATACTTGATGCTGCAATTTGAGCTGGGGAATTCTAAAAATAATCCAAAAGCATACAAATATATCAGCAGTATCATCATAGCGGTATTTGTTGCTTTTAGCGTTGGATCTTTTATTTCAAGCGGAGTTTTACACGGCTTTGGGATCGGCTCTCTTAGTGTTCAACTTTCTGTTCTTGGCGCATTTTTGGGAGTTGTGTGGTTTTTGGCATTAAGATATTTTAGGCCGCACCCTTCATTTATAAAAAGTATATTTGTAAGCTGGTTTATAGGCAGTACTGTGCTTGCTTTGTATACTTTAATAAGCTTGCTGTTTGGCGGTGGATATGCTGCTGCTTTTTGGGTTCCAACACAAGGGTGGCTATTGCTTTTTAGCGCGAACATATTTTTGCTTTTGGCATTTGCTATGTTTCAAAAACGCGCGGTAAAAGCTATTTGGACAACAAGCATTGTTCTGCACTTGGGAGTTTTATTTGCTTGGGATTATTCAAGTATATGGCTTTTGCTTTTGGGAGGAATTTCTGCGCTGCTGGTTTTTCAGATAGTATACAATAAAAAATTATGGCAAAGGAACTTTACATACCCTCTGCAGATCTGGATTATTGCATTCTTGCTTTTGGTAATTCCAATAAAGATTTTTTCTGGCAACAGCGTACCAGATTTGTCTTTATTTTCTTATGAGGCTGTTCGCACTTCTATATCCGTACAAGGTCTGACTTTTTTCGGCGCAGGTCTTTCTAAAGGAGCTCAAAATATTGCATTAAGCCAAACTTCGTTTATAGGGTTAGAGGACGCAGTATCATCCAGTTTGACTGATTTGGGAATTGGGCATGGTTATTTGCAGCTATATCTAGAAACTGGAGTTCTTGGCATTATTGCATGGATAATATTGCTTGTTGCGCTTCTCGTGGGCGGTATTAAATTTTTCCGGAAGCATTTAGATTCTCTAAAAGAGGGGTCTATGCCTGAGGCTATTTATTTGGGGGCTATATTTTGGGTGGTTATTGGAATGGTCACGATTGGCTTGTGGTTTTCTTCTTTTTCTTTTGTCATATATTGGTTTTGCATGATGCTGTTCGGGGGAGCAGTTGTATTGTGGCATTCTGGGACAGAACAAGAAATTGACCAAAAGGCAGATACCAGAACTCACATCAACAAAGCTTCGTCTTTTTATCCTTTAAGAATTATTGCTGTTATTGCTGTTGTCGGATATATTGTTTTTTTGACGGTAGGTATGCGTACAATTTTGGCGCATAGACTTGTAGCAGGAATATCATCGCTACCAGACGCGCGTGAACGCTTAGATGCCTGGCTTGTTGTGACAGATAAGAATCCTTGGAATTCTTTTTATAAGCTATCCCTTACTGGTGCACGAGTAAGCATACTTGGAACGCCTATTTCTATTGACGCGCAAAGGGACAATCTTGAAAAAATTACAACAACTCTTACCAAAGAGGCTGGCGATTCCAGCAATCCGCTTGTACATTGGCTTGCAGCCCAAGTATACGGCGAACTTCAGACTTACGCAGAAGGGTCGTCGCAGCTGGGGCTTGAGCATTACCAGCGCGCGCTCCAATTATGGCCAACCAATGTCGCTTTACCTGTTGTGATTGCGCAGTATTATCGCGACCACTTGAACAACTTGGTTTCAAACGAAGTTTCTGCTGATGATTTGAGAGCACTTGCCCGTTCTGGACTGGAGCAGGCGCTAATCCAAGAGCCGGAATATTTACCAGCCCGTTTAGAGCTTGCTTTTTTACTAGAGGACAGAGAAGGCGCTACAAGCGCTTTATCGGAACTTGAGCCTTGGGAAGAGGCAAGTCCAGAGATTACATATCACATAGGAAGACTTCATTTTAATAATGGTGATTTTGGCTTAGCAGCAGAAAAATTCGGAGAGGTGTTGGTGCGCGTTCCAAGCCATTCTAACGCACGATATTCGCTTGGAATAGCATACTTTAGGTTGGAGCAGTATGATGACGCTTTAACTGAATTTGAAGAAGTTGCGCGCTTAAACCCCAACAATCCCGATGTTCAGGAAAAGATTAATCAAGTCCAAGATAAAATTAATGGATTGGTTGAATAAGCCTTGCTTTTTTGCTATTGTAATAGCATGAAACAAGCAGAAATAGAGAAAAAAGTCCTTGATTTTTGGCGGTTAGACAAG
>CAZXOU010000034.1:3340-8333 GCA_964642355.1 uncultured Gammaproteobacteria bacterium | reverse complement strand
TTTATTGGAAAAGAGGAAGTACAAGAATTATAATAATATAAATTTTATGAATCCAGAACAAATGAGATCAATGGAGGAGATAGCAAGTGCGCTTGATGCTAAAGATGATGTTAACGAAATAAGCCCAGAAAATCTTAAAGCAATTTCATCGTTTATTGATCAAGAGGAAGCGCTGCTCGATACAGATGAAACTGCCAGTCCTAGTACTAAAAAGGAAAAAAGTAAAAGGGCCTCCAGAGTTAATAAACTCAAAACTGCATTTTTAGCAGTATCTATCGGTGTTGTATCAGCTGGAAGCGCTCCAGAGTCTGCGGAAGCGCGTGTAAGAGATTTGGTTAATGATGAAGAAGCAATTAAAGATGAAATCACAAATTTAAAAGCTCGGATGGAGGTACTTCAGACACGCTTGGATTCTATTCGGTTAGCAGAATCTAAACAGGAATGGGAGCAACGTAGGAATGAGCTGAATGAGCACTTGTTAATATTTGGAATAAAAAACCTAACACTAGAAAAGGCAAGTGTGTCCGGAGGCATGGCAGAGCAGTTTGATTTAGTACAAGATGGAAAATATCTCGGTTTTTTAAGAGCTGATGCTGAATCCTTGAAATTTAATAAAACGCAGTTAATAGAGCAAGCAATGGATGTATTGAAGCAAAAGAAACTATTACCTGATGATTATATACCTGACATAGAAGAGGAAGTAAGCACTGAGGTGAAGATGCTTATAGAGCCAGAAGCACAAAAACGCTTAGAGCAATGGGGCGGAGGAGTCGATGGGTTGGAGATTAGTTACGGTGATCCAGAAAATAAGCTAAGAGTAGGGAGTGGATCTGAGAAAGTTGAGGTTGCTACAAAGGGTCCTTATCAGATTTTGATTACCGTTACGGATCCTGACGGAACTATATTTAAAGCAACGCTTGCAAAAGGAAAAAATTTAGGGATTGAGAAAATTAAGCCATCTAAATAATATAACTATATGGGAATTGTTTTGTTAGAAAATCATAAAAATAAACTGAAATTAACCATCCAAAATTCTACAATAAATGATGCAGATAAAAAAATGTGGGTTGATTTTATTGAAAAAGTTTCAGATTCAGAAGTACATTTTTTAATTAACGCATTAGATAATGAGGATAACATAGAATATTTAACAAATAATTTAAAACAAAAAATAGATGCAATTAATAAAGGTCAGATATCTAATTTGCCAGAAATTGTAAATGATGAAAAAAGATATCTAGCAGAACAGGAGAAGTAAACTAAATGAAAGACAAGTTAGAAAAAATTCGCAAACAAGCAAAGCAAGCATTAGAAAAAGCCACAGACCGTGACACGCTTTTGAAATTAGAAAAAGAATTCCTTGGGCGTAAGGCAGAGTTGGCGCGCGTATCCAAAGAACTTAAAAAATTAGCAAAGGAAGAACGCCCAGTTGTTGGAAAACTTATAAATGACATCAAAAGGGATATATCTGACATCATACAAAAAAAGAAAGATTCAACTGGAGGTACATCGCAAAAATCAGCAAAGTTTGATCACACCTTGCCTGGAATAGAGCCGCAAGTAGGGCACTTGCATCCTATTACGCAATTTTTAGAGAGCATTGAAGATATCTTCATCAAAATGGGATATGAGGTAGTGGAAGGACCTGAAATAGAATCACAAGAACATAATTTTGATTTGCTTAATGTGCCAGAAGATCATCCTTCGCGTGATATGCAAGATACATTTTATGTAAATCGCGAGGACAAAAAAGGCAGGCCCTATGTTTTGCGAACTCATACCTCGCCAGTTCAAATCCGTGCCATGAAAACCCGCAAGCCACCTGTCAGATTACTGGTACCAGGACGCGTATACCGCAATGAGCGGACTGACGCAGGGCATGAGTCTACGTTTTACCAGTGCGAGGCGTTAGTCATAGACGAGAATATTCGCATCACGGATTTAATTGGAACGTTGGAATTGTTCTTAAAGCGATTATATGGCGACGAAGTCAAGATTAGAGTCAGACCCCATTTTTATCCATTTACAGAGCCATCAATAGATGTTGATATGAGTTGTTTATTGTGCCAAGGCGAGGGGTGTGCATTTTGCAAAAAATCTGGATGGATAGAAACTTTAGGCGCTGGCATGGTACATCCAAGTGTTTTAAAGAATATGAAAGTAGATCCAAGCAAGTATTCTGGATTTGCTTTTGGTTTGGGAATAGATAGATTAATGATGCTGTATTATCAGGTTGATGATATACGTTTGTCGTATGGCGGCGATTTACGTTTTATTGAACAGTTTTAGATATGAATTTACCAATTAGCTGGTTAAAACAATTTGTAAATACTAAAGCAAAACCGCAAGAAATTGCGGAAAGATTGACGCTGTCTGGAAGCGAGGTGGAAAAGATTTCAACCCAAGATGTTGGGTTGTCTAAAATTGTTGTTGGCAGGATTAAGGAAATAAGATCACATCCAAATGCTAGCAAGCTGCAGCTTGCTTATGTTGATATTGGTAAAAAGGATTTACTAGAAATTGTTTGCGGTGCTCCAAATATAGAAGAGGGACAAAAAGTTCCTTGTGTTTTGCTTGGGGGAGAAGTTCCAGGACTAAAAATTGAAGCGCGAGAAATTCGCGGAATAGCTTCTCAAGGAATGTTGGCATCAGAAAAAGAACTTGGCTTAAGTGATAATCATGATGGTATTTTTGTTCTTCCGGATGATGTTAAAGTAGGAGGTGATGTAGTTAAATTACTAGAATTAGATGAGCCAATTTTGGAGCTTGATATTACACCAAATCGTCCCGATTGCTTTTCTATTCAGGGTTTATCGCGAGAAGTTGCGGCTTTGTATGGTAAAAAGTTGAATCAAGATCATATCACTGTGAAGGAAGGTGGAACTTCTGCATCAAGTGCTATTGAAGTTAAAATAATGGATAAGAAGCTATGTCCAAAGTACTGTGCACGAGTTATCCAAGGTGTGCAAGTGGGGCCATCGCCTTTATGGCTGCAAAATAAAGTTCGCCAAGCAGGAATTCGGTCAATAAACAATATTGTGGATGTCACAAATTATGTGCTTTATGAATTAGGTCATCCGTTGCATGCGTTTGATGCAAATTTGTTGCAAGGCAATATCATTGTCAGACGCGCTAAAAAGGGAGAGAAGTTATCAGCCTTAGATGAAGAAACCTACACGCTTAACTCTGATATGCTTGTAATTGCTGATGAGAAAAAGGCTTTGGCCATTGCAGGAGTAATGGGTGGAATGGAGACTGGAGTTACAGAGGGAACGCATAATATTATTTTGGAATCAGCATTGTTTGATCCAGTTTCAGTGCGTAAGACGTCTAAGACCCTAGGGTTGCGAAGTGAGAGTTCGTCTCGCTTTGAAAAGGGTGTTGATGCTAAAGTTGTGGAAGAGGCAATTGATTTGGCTGCAAGCATGATCCAAGACGTAGCAGGTGGAACTATCTTAAATGGGATTGTATCTGCGGGATCGGTTAAAGATGCCACAAAATCAATAAAACTTCCCATTACAGAAGTAACTCGCATTCTTGGTATTGATGTTACTTCTGCAAAAGTAAAATCAATTTTGCAATCACTAGGATTCGCGGTCACTGGATCGTCAAAAGTTCTCAATATAAAAGTTCCTTCTTGGCGCGTTCATGATGTGCATGATCCAATTGATTTGATAGAAGAAATCGGCCGCATCATGGATTACAACACAATGCCAAAAACTTTGCCTTCTACTGAATTAACTTCACCAGTATTAGAGCCATTACATCAATTACGGCACAATCTTCGCCATTATTTAGCAGGCGTGGGATATTCTGAAATTTTAACTTATTCATTTTATGATGAAGCATCAATCAAGCTTTCTGGAATAGGGCAGTCGCACCACATCAAACTAACAAATCCAGTTAATGACGAATATCCATATTTGCGAACTAGTATGCTTCCTTGGATGCTGAATAAATTATCACAAAACAGTTCGCTTTTAGCTCGTGAGCAGTTCCAAATGTTTGAGATTGGAAAAGTTTTCCACAAAACAGGAGGCGAGCATTGGCAAGCTAGCATAGGCTTAATCAATACACAGGCAACAGACGAACAATTGTACCGCCAATTGCGAGGTGTTTTAGAATCATTTGTGGGCGCAGAATTATCATCAGAAAAGGAATCAAAACATTATACTATATCAAAAAACAAGCATGTTCTAGGAACAATTGAAGTATTTCCAAAATCAAGCATATCTGGATTGCGTTTTCGTTCTTCAACAGCTGTCATGCTTATCAACTTGGAAGAACTCACAAAAGTTACTAAAAAGGAGCGCATAGAATACGAATCAATACCACAATACCCAGTTGTGGAGCGAGATCTTGGTGTGGTCGTGCCAAATGTGGTACAATATAAAGAGTTAATTCAGTCAATGGAGAGATTTAATCCACTCATTAAAATTGTCCAATTATTTGATGTATATCATGGGCTGGATAAAGGAGTAAGTTTGGCATTGCGCTTAACCTTTTCATCAACAGACAGGACTTTGGAAGCAAAAGAGGTTGATGAAGTCATGGAAAAATTACGATCATCTCTTGAAAAAAAATACAAAGTTTCATTTAGATAACAAAAATATGTATGAATTAAAAACTGTCTCGCTTAAATCATCTAGCCGTGTTTTAAGCTTTTTAATGGCAATAATATATTTGGTGTTTGCCATTATATCTTTAATAACAGGCACAACCGCATTTGGAAGCGGACTTGTAAGCCTTGTAATCGGTTTGGTTCTGTTTGGAGTGATTGGCGCAGTATTGGGAATAGTAATGGCATGGTTTTATAATTTCGCGGCAAAAAAGTGGGGCGGCTTGCACTTGGACTTTAGGCTGATAGATGATGATGAAGATGACAAACACGAAGAGCCTGAACCACCTAAAACAGAATAAAAACAAATGCTTTTCCTTGTAATTTTGTTTATTTTAATTGAAAATAGACAATAGGACATATAAGTAGTAATAC
>CAZXOU010000034.1:0-3330 GCA_964642355.1 uncultured Gammaproteobacteria bacterium | reverse complement strand
TGTTTATTTTAATTGGTATTGCGGCGCTCTACAAGGGCGCTGATTTGTTAGTGAAGCATGCTTCCCAACTTGCATCTAGGCTGGGTGTATCTACAGTTGTAATTGGATTAACGGTTGTGACAATTGGAACCATAATGCCGGAGTTTATAGTTTCTGTTACTTCCAGCTTAAAGGGAGCAAATGATCTTATCATCGGAAATGCACTTGGCACAACCACATTCAGCTTTGGGTTGATATTGGGAGTTGCTGCATTAATAAATCCTATTGCAGTAAAAGACAGTGTCCTAAAACATGAATTTCCTTGGCTTGGACTATACGCGGTTGTAATATATTTATTAGCATTTGATTTAGTGATAAGCCGCGGAGATGCTGTGATTCTGCTTCTTTTGGCTGTAGCGTTTATTTGGTATTCAGTAAAGCAGTCGCAAAAAGAAGTTTTGCATGAAATTGGCAAACATCATAAGAGCGCAAAAGTAAGAAAATTACATGCTTCTGGAAAACATTGGGGTAAAATTATTTTAGGAATTTTATTAATTGTAGGAGGCGCAAAACTATTTGTAGATTCTGCATTGTCTTTGGCTCAAACAATTGGCGCAAGTGAATTGATTATTGGATTATTAGTTGTAGCAATTGGGACGTCTTTGCCGGAGATGGTGACTACTTTGATGGCCTCTGCACGGCATACGCCAGCAATTGGAATAGGCAACATTATAGGATCAACCACAATGAACGTGTTTTTTATCGTTGGAGTAGCATCTCTTATCAGGCCAATTAATATTCATCCAGACATGTTGATTTTTGATTTTCCAGTGGTTATATTTTTCACGATTTTGATATCGGTGTTGTTTGCCTCCAGCCATAAACTGACTAGGTTTGAAGGGGGACTATTGGTTGCGGGTTATATAGGGTATGTTGTTTATAGTATAAAGTTTTGGGCATAATAATTTTTCAAAAAGAAAAACCCATCTCTTCCTTGAGATGGGTTTGTTGAATGTGCGAGAGGAGGAGTCAGAGCTCCATGGTATTAGCCCAGCTGGTGGCATACTTGGACGTTTTCTCGTCCATGTCTACTACGTAAGCCCTGAGTGTGGTCATGATATCCTCGTTGGCTTTGCTCCAGTCCTCCCAGCCATACTGTGAATATCCCCACATATTCACAGTTCTTGATGATAGTATGGTTGGTCTTCCTCTGCCCGGGAGCCTGACCCATAGTCGCCGATACTGGCAGCCATTGCCTGACTCATAGTGCGTGGCCCAGACCGAGATAGAGTCAGCCTCAGCTCGGTTATTGTAGTATGCAGCGTACCAGGCCAGATGCATGAACTTCTCATGCTCGGCTATTGCGTGTTGCTTGGACACGATTACTGCCGCAAGGCCGACAACTATGGCCGCGAACACAGCGTACATGGCGATTTTTTGAGACCGGTTCATATCTACCTCTTTGGGTGATAGGCGATTCCTCGCCTTGAATTGAAGTATGTGCTTTTTCTTTTCTCTACCTTATATCATATATACAGGATAAAGAAAAGGGGCAGTCAAGCGAACGCGATTGGTTGCGTTGCCTGACTGCCGTGTGATTTACCTCCTCATTCCCATTTCGGCAGGTGGATCCATGATTTTTGGCAGATTTGGATCCCATCCGAGGATTTTGACGTGTATGTACAGTTTCTGCATGGGTTTCTCGACCCAGATGATCTGGGTCTCGCCAGATGGGAGTTGGACAGATACCACTGGGATAATCACCCCGTCCATGAGCGTGTTGATTCGCTCGATTGCTTCCTCAGAAGCTTTTGGCAGGAGGTCGGCGTAGACGCCGATGGTGATGGTCCTTGTCTCTAGTTCAAGATCGAGACCGTAGTTCGGTTCTGGGATGAAACCGTAGATCGGTTCCAAGGCGACTAGGTCGCCCAGTCCGTACCCCGCGTCATCGCGGTACAGCGGTGCGTTGGATACAATGCCTAGCACCTCGAAGGTGCTTCCGATTTGCTCCTCGCTGTCCTCGTCCCGCAGGCGAAGGTTCTTGGCTATGTGCCCGAGAGTGAACTCGGAGCCGTCGTCCGGGTTATGCATGCGGCTGATGAGCGCATGCGAGTTTATGACCACGCCCGCGGGGAGCTGTATGGTGTACAGCCCGATACGTACGTTTTCATCCCCGGGCCTACCCGTGGGGTCGTCTGGGGAGGCACTCTTCATGCCTCCATTCGGATAGATGGCCAAGATGTCCTGGTCAGTGCTCGAATTCGGGCTTGACTGACCGCACGCGATAAGCATCGCGACTGCCAAAACGCCCAGGGTTAACTGCGACATAGTCCTCATGAGATTCCTCCATGTGACGGGTGAGGTGAATAGTGACGAAGGTGTGCTATAATCATTCAAAAAATTAAGTGATTATAGCACACCTTCGGATAAGGTCAGATTCTGAATTAAATTAAAGAACTTTTTTAATCTTTTCTCTAATCTCGACTTTCGTCAAGAGTAGGGAAAAGGTGGTAGTCGAGAACTCCGTGAGTAACTCGACTGCCGATAAGAACTGATTTTGTTTTTATAAGAGGAACTACTTTGATTTTTTATGAATACATAATAGCATATCTAGGTAGATTTGTCAATATGGAATTAAGGCTAAGATTAGCTATATATTTTTCCCCAATATTAGCTTAAAATAAGGGTAAAATAGGCTTTTAACATGCTTTTTTTTATGCTAAAATAACAGTATAAATATGGCTAAAAAACAGGACAAAAAACAAGCAAAATCACCTGCCCGCTCGGCTGGCGGGACCCCAAAAAAGAAGGGTCAATCTTATGGTGCAGAACAGATTACAGTTCTAGAGGGCCTAGATCCAGTCCGAAAAAGGCCAGGAATGTATATTGGAAACACAGCCAAAGAGGGCTTACATCACCTTATTTGGGAGGTTGTTGACAATGCAATAGATGAGGCAATGGCAGGGCATGCAGATGAAGCAATTATCACACTTTTACCAGATTCAACAGTCAGTGTGAGTGATAATGGCAGAGGAATTCCAGTTGATAAACATCCAGGAACTAAGACATCTGCTTTAGAGGTTGTATTAACTAAACTTCATGCAGGTGGAA
The DNA here is from genome assembly GCA_964642355.1 of uncultured Gammaproteobacteria bacterium. GTDB lineage: Bacteria > Patescibacteriota > Patescibacteriia > UBA2169 > UBA2169 > UBA2169. Next base: position 240 of record CAZXOU010000034.1, on the reverse strand, counting down.
AATTTGGCCAAGGCGGATACAAAGTATCTGGTGGATTGCACGGAGTTGGTGTATCTGTAGTTAACGCTTTATCTGAATGGACTCGCGCGGAAGTTAAAAGAGAGGGCAAGCTTTGGGTACAAGAATTTAAGCGAGGTAAACCATTAAAAAATGTAAAGTCAGTTGGAACAGCTCGTGGAACAGGAACAACAATCATTTTTAAGCCAGATGATCAGATTTTTTCTACTTTAGAATTTGAAT
>CAZXOU010000033.1:6113-8407 GCA_964642355.1 uncultured Gammaproteobacteria bacterium | reverse complement strand
GGCTTTCAAGGGAGCTCGGGGGCGGAATCGAACCGCCGGCCTCACCCTTACCATGAACCTGATAGTGGCCTCATTCTGGAAATATAGCTCTACTGGTGGCTAAAATTTGTTTTTGGTTTGCTAAATATATGCTGCCGTGAGGACCTGTTTAGTACTAATCGGGTCTCAAAAAAAACGCCTGTAATTTGATATATTTAACTTATAATCTATTACGACTACTATATATAATTACAGTTTTATAACAAATTATCAATTGAGAATCTATCTATGTCATCTCTCAAGTCTTCCACCCCCATAGAACGAAGATATCTGTCTGTCATCCTTAAATCAGTGTGCCCTAATAATTTTTGTAATTTATACGAACTAATACCCTGACCACCCAAAGTACAAGCAAAGGTGTGACGAAATTGATGAAAGTGACATTTAACTCCAGATAATTCAACAATTCTCTTCATTAAATGTTTAAAGCCATGGGTGGTAAGTTTTTTGTCAAAATTACTAGAAACAAAAAAATGTTCTGTCTTACATTTTTTTTTCTTTCTCTCCAAAAGATACTCCTCGAGATGCATTTTTAATGTTGGATTCATTGGTATCTCTCTTGTTTTTTTTGATTTCGATGTCTCTCCGTTTATCCGTAAAACACCCTTTTCCATGTCAACATCCATAACCCTCAGTGAAACAAGCTCCCCTATTCTTATACCAGAGAAAAGCAGCAGGTAAATTATTCCTTTGTCTCTTTTTAAGAGAAAGGGTGTTTTTGAGTGTGTGTCTATTGCCCCAATAATCTTTTCTATGTCTGATTTTAATAAGGTCTTCTTGTTGTTATATTGGGGCTCTGCAGGCCTCATGTTTGGCAAAGGGTTTTTTTCAAGATGTCCCCGATCTTCTAACCAACCAAAAAAGGTGTTAAATCTACTCCAGTAAGTCATAATTGTCGAATCACGAACCCCTACTTTTATATCTCCTTTGCCAACAACTCTCCTTCTGGTTTGTAACCTTTTAAAAAAACTGTCCATTTCTTCGGCCGTAATTAAGTTAGGATTAGTAATGTGAGAGGCCAGAGAAGTAAAATTTCTAAAAACTTCTTTGTAGCCCCTTATTGTGGTTGGTCTCAGCCTACGAGAATGAATACAAAAATTAATATACTCATCAAATAGTTTTTGTAAATTTTTTTTCATATTGTTTTGTTTTAAGGTTAGGTAATGTTTTCATTCAAAACGTAAACGTAATCTCACAAACATAACCTGCCAAAAACTTAAACATCAACATTTCTAAAACTTAACTTTCTATATAAAATCTCCGTTTACTAAAGATTTTAGTAATCATGATCTTTTTTGCATCTCTCACAAGTAGATCTGAACTCCTCATTTTGGGACATTCCTTCCTTGGATAAGCCGCCAATGATGTGGTCAAAACAAAACTTCTCCTTACACTCAAAACATTTTTCCATTGGGTTTGTGTAGCTTTTCTTTGAATTACATTTAAAACATGCAGCCTTTTTTCTGTTTTTCAACATATTCTTTGTCTCTGTAGAAAGACCCCCTGACGATACCCCTACCGACGAAATCAAGAGTTTTTCACTTATTTGATGTCTCATATCAGTTTGTAGTTAATCTAATAAAAAAACCCCACTCTTAATCAACAGATGCAGCTACGAACCTGTTGATTAAAAGTGAGATTCTTGGAGTAGCTGCAAAAAGATTATGAAAGAGCAATCGCACAGAGGAGTCCGACCGATAATTCTGACGATTCTACATAAAATAATACTAAAGTCCCCAAAAATGATTTTGGGGATAAGGAAAATACGAAAAAGGGCCCTAAAATAGGCCATATATTACAAAAAGCCTCTCGATGGTGAGGAGCTATTGAGGGTTTTGTTATTTTAGAATATTTTAGAAAAGCAAAAAAGCAGTTGTGTTCAGAAATATTTACGCATAAATCCCCAATTCCAACTTAATAATGCCTCCATATATAAACAAAAATATAAAAAAGTAGACACATATAAGGCTTTTTTAAAGATTCTACTCAAAATTACAAACGGTAAGGTTACCCAATGGTACCAGGTCAATTATGGATGTTAAATCAAGACAACCCCCCCAAACGTTAAAAAACTTTTTTTATTCGATTACAAGAAGAAAGTTAGCCATTTTTAGCTAAATACAGCGAAAAATTAGCTAGCGCTCATATCGTTGTTATGAGATACTCCAATTATGCCGTCATCACGAAATAAAGGAGAAGAAAATGAAATTTTTCTTAAGGCCTTCCTTTTACAAGAAATGTCCCACAAGAACGAA
>CAZXOU010000033.1:0-6103 GCA_964642355.1 uncultured Gammaproteobacteria bacterium | reverse complement strand
GATAAAAACTCTCAGTTTTGGGCCAGGACAAGAATTACCGAAGTGGTTGTCTGGGTATGAAGAACTTTTAAACAATCGCGACTATTCAACCTTGAAAGAAATAGTCCCAAAGGCACCAACGAGCTGTAAGGCTGATATAAGTATAAATGACAAAGCATATAGTCTTAAGTATGCGGGTGGGGCGAGGTCCGCCCTAGTTAATCACACAAACCGGAAGGGGTTCAAACGTGTGATTGAGAAAATCGGGGCAGATATAAAACCCCTGGATAAAATTGTTAACGAATATTGGGAGAAACGACAGTTAGGAGTTATCTCCGAGGATGTAAAAAATTCTGATCCAAACTCTGCCTTCAAAGATAGTCAAGAATATTTTGAGCCCATATTAAAATATTTTTTATTTGAAGGATCTGGAAGCAAAGACTCAGATTTCAAAGCTGACCTTGTTTTAGAATTTTCAAGCCCAGTTGACCCAAAAACATATTCTATATACTCTCCAGAAGATGTTATTTCTAGCGTTTGGAATAAACTTGTTTTCTCCTTACGAAGTAAGAAGGGGATGTAAGAAATTTACGATCCCCAAATCCACACTGACTTAACCCCTTGGGTGAGGTTTATTTCAGGGAACCCAAACCCAAAAGGGGCTTTACATATTAGAGTCTAAGGTAGCCTTCTTAAAATCTCTTTGGCTGTTGCTTGAATTGCTGGGATCGCCACACTATTCCCCAATTGTTTTATTGCTTGGTTCTCAGTAACAGGAAACTCAAAATTATCTGGAAACCCCTGCATTAGTTTGCCCTCTCTTGAGGTGAGTCTCTTCACTTGTCCATTGACCATATAGGAGTCCCAATTACGTCTGTCGTTTATATTTGAGCCCCTTCCTCCCACACGCAAAGTAAATCCTATTTCTCTGCTACATTTGCCTCCCCACACATCAGACATGGTCATTTTGAGAGGAACAAGTTCTGGAAATTTAAAGTCTATATTTTTATCGCGAAAACCAACCATAAATAGACGGGGTCTTAGTTGAGGGAGCCCAAAATCACTGGCCTTTATTATTTTATAAAAAAAAGAATAACCTAATTCATTTTCTATTACGTCCCTAATTCTATCGAAGGTTTGTCCTTCGTTATGTTTTAAAAGACCTCTTACGTTTTCTAAAAAAAATGCCTCAGGCTTCTTTTGTTTTATAATTTCAGCAATATTAAAAAATAATGTACCCCAAGTATCATCGAAGCCTTTTTTATACCCAGCCTGACTAAAGGGCTGGCATGGAAATCCTGCTGTTAAGACATTAAAGTCTGGTATTTCTTTTTTGGGATTTTCAATAGAATTTATGTCTCCAATAAAATTTCCGTTATTAAACAATGCTGGTTCCTTTTTTTTGAAATTATACTCATACGTTTCCCGGGCATGCTTGTCCCACTCTGAAGCAAAAACACACTTCCCACCCAAGTTACGAAAGGCAATATGAAAACCACCAATCCCAGAGAACAAATCTATGAATGTATATGCAGGTTTCTTATTACCCTGATTAGTCATTGTTATTTCTTGTCCGCCTGACTTAAAAATCCCTCATATATACTGTTTATTATCTCAGAAAGTTGTTTCTTAGAAAGCTGACTGCTATCAATTGCACCTTTGGTTGAGGGTAGTTTTTGAACAACTCTTTTTGCTATTGTTTGATAGTCCTTGCTATTTAGTTTTTGTTTTTTATCTCCGAACTTTTCTGATAAAAGCTTCATTATTGCTTTCTCTTTAATCAACTGGTCGCCACGGTCAATAAAAGCGTCCCAACCAACCCAAGTGGTTATCCAATTAGTATATGAAGATTTATATAATAACCAACACTTACGATAATGATCCTTGGATGTGCCAGCGCGCCTAGTATCAATCCCTGCCCTCAGCTCTTCGCGAAAATATTGTGCTACCGCTACCCAAAAAACATGCCTATCAAAATCTATTTGTTCAAGGTGCTTTAAAGACCCGCGCAGTGTTTCAAGCTCCTTTCCAAGCCATCTCCATTTGTCTAGTGAGTTATTTTTTGTCTCTTTGTCTAAGTTATTGTACTTAGCATTAATAAGCTTAACTCCATTTTTTAGTTCGTCATCAAGCAACTTCGCTGCTTTCTTTGAATCCGAAGTCACTGGATATCCCTCTGGAAGAAATAACGATATGTCTCTCTTTTTTCCTAAAATAATTTTCTTAGTTTTTATTATTACAACCATCCTATTGTTGTTGATTTATTTCAAACCTCTTAGCTTGGAATACCCTGCTAATTTCTTGAAAAACAGTCGCAGAGTCGTCAGATAAAAGATCTTTTGAATTAAATGGTAGTCTTTTTCTTTTCTCTTCATCAATTGATTCGTAGTTCTTTACTGCAAGGTATATGGCTCCCCAAAGACAGAGTTCGGTAATGTACATCATTAATTCGTCATCCTCTGTTTCGTATACAAGATACGTAGGGTGGCCTGTATTATAAATTAATTCATACTTGTCGTCTCCAAGAGGGTTTATAATCCACTCCATTGTGGCTAGTTCCTCTTCCTCACTTAGATCGATAGCCTTAATATCAAATGGCCCCTTAAGAACTGGGTCCATTTCAACCCATATATCTCTAGTAATGGTCTGATACTCTTTAGCGGTATCTGCATCCGCCAACCTAAACTTGATTTTGTATTTTCCTGGGTCTGGAAATAATTTGGGAGTAACTATTATTTTATATCCTTTGCTTGTTTTTTGCTCTGTTTTTGCGTCAACACTGAAGGTTTTATCATCTATTTTTAAAATTTCTCTGTCACCAGAAAGAACAAAAGATCTAAACTTTAAATTATGGCTGGCACTTGTTTGATTATATATGGTGGCATAAAACCCTTCTAGAGATTCTCCATAGTTTAGTCGGTTAATACCATTATTATCTGGAAAGTTTATTCCGCTTACAGTGATTCCAAGTTTTCGTTTTGGTTGGGAAGGGTTGGGACCCAGGCGTGGAGATGGGGGTCGTGGCCCTGAGCCGCTTTGTGTAAACCAATTCTGTGTGAGTTTTCCAATTATACCTAATACCTTATTTTCAATGTTTTTTTGTCGTTCTTGCTTTATCTGTTTTGAATTTATACCGAGACCAAGTTTTTTGTTTGCAAACGCCTGAAGCTCATCATTAATAGTTAATTTAATTTTTCTCCATATTTTTTTATTCTCAAAATTGTAGTGAGAGATGTCTTCTTGTTCATATAGTTTTAGATCAACGTTTTTCTCAAATTCAACATACCCAAATACACTTGATCCAAGTCTCGTTTCAGAAAATGGAATACTAGTTATTTTCATACCACCACGAAATACCGCTACGCCAGTCAAACGTTCTGGTACATCAGTTTTTTCATCGTACGCTATGTGTAAATGTTTAATCCTGTAGGATTCGCCCTCAAATGTAAACTTATGGTCATTAAGAATATGTTTTTTAAATTCATCAGTCTCTTTCTTTTCTATAAAATCATAGAGACTTAATGTTCTTGCTTCTAGTGTTTTCTTTTCATTTTTAACGAAAATCTTAGCCTTAAACTTAGTTATTATTGGCCACCAAGTTTCCTCGATACTGTGAATCAATTCTCCGTTTTCTACTTGGTGTCGTACGTCTGGAATGGGGTCCACTATAATTATTCTGGTGCCTTGAACAGCTAGTGGGTCACGGCCAGTTTTTTCTTTTATTTTTTTGCGCCCGTCTTCTTCCTCTAGACTATAGAGGGGGCATTTAGTTCTCCCCGCTTTTGTATGCCCCATTCTGTATGTTCCGTCTTTTCTCAAGCTGTCATAATATATTTCATAGTTTTCTGAAGCTGCTATCAAAATAAACTTACCAATCCCTTTTGAACCCAGGGTGTCACCAGGGCCTGGGGTTTTTTCATATGCCATAGCTTCCCATCGTGCCCAACATTCCTCCTCAGAAAGACCAGTTTTCAACATTTCTTCTGTTACATCGTCGCTTGTAAGTTTACCAGTCATACCAGAGGTGCCAACATCTGTAATAGTAAGAAGTCTTGGAAATTTTTTAATTTTTTCAACTAATTCAAAGACCATAGACCACTCCTTCAGTTGCTGCGGTCCTCTTTTCTTCAGCCTTCCATCAAATCCATTCTGTATGGCATCTTTCTGTAATCCATGAACTATGCCATTGGGATAGCTCTTCTCAACTGAATTCTTAATAAAACCTTGCCAGTCTACGGTTCTGTCACGCTCAACCTCCCTCTTGTTTGGTTTAATCATGGTTTTTAAATAAACTACTAAAATTTAAATTTTTTATTATCTGGAAAATGAAACTTTGACTTAGTTTCCTTAACCTTTTTTTCTATTTCAGAAAATATTTTTTTAATGTCTTCTTCAGAATATTTATAAAGTCCTCTGTTAGAAAGGTTCCCTAAAACACGAAGTTGATTGAGAACATTATTGGTTCTTTTTGTAGCAAATTCTTTAAATTTTCCTGTTTTCTCTTTGTTGCTTCTCATAACAATATGCGACAATGGCTTATAATTCAATTATATTATCTATATAAACATTATAGAAGCTATAATGCAACATTATAAAAGTGCAAGAAAACACCATTTCATATTTGTCAATTATTATATGTGATGTATACCCCCGAAACTGATACCCCAAAAAGTATCATAAGCTCCAGTATGTCTACCCAAGACCTCTTATTTTATATTGGCCAGTGTCAGCTCTCTTCTTGTGGCTCTAATGACAAGAGGTCGTCTCTACATCAAGCCCCCACAAGCTCTTTTTCTTCTCCCACAACAGCCCTTCCAAACTCCTGCCGCTCCTTACCTCAAACCAAATCATTCAATGGATGCTTTGTCATTTGTGATCTCAGGTGTTCTGCACTTGCTGCCAAATAGATCGCTGTTGTCTTTATGTCACTATGCCCCATCATTCTAGACAAACTATAAATGTCACAGCCTCCCTCTAGCATTAATGTTGCAAAGGTGTGTCTCAATTTATGAGCAGAGAATTTAATTTTTGACACATCCTTCATTTTTTTTGTTAAATTCTTTAAACCACTATCAGTAAATCCAACATTTCTATTTAGTGAGGAAAAGAATTCTGGACAAGTCTTATTTAACCTCTTTCTCTCGTCAACATATGTTTTTAGACTCTGAGCGAGCGTATAGCTCATAGGGATAACCCTGTCTTTACTTCCCTTCCCCTGACGAACAAAAATGCTTAAATTCTCTATATCTACATCAGCAAGCTTTAGGTTGAGTAATTCACCTTTACGGAGGCCAGCAAAAATAAACACTGAGTAAATTGCATGGTTTCTATATCTCAGAAACTTGTAATCATAAGGATAGTTATAAACCACCTCCAGCAACCGCAATGCCTCTTGTTTTGTTAATTTTGGAGGCAATCTCTTTTCTAGTTTTGGCACTTCTATTTCCTCTACTGGATTGGCTTCCATGTATCCGTTCTCTACACACCAACGAAAAAATACTAATAATGATTTGTGGTAACAGATAAATGTATTGGGGCGCCAATTTCTATTTATTCTCCCCTCCAGAAAAAGAGCCCTAACATTATTTTCTGTTACTTCTTCAATCTTTGTTATCCCCGCAAAGTTACAGTAGAAATTTATAACCTGCCGATACCTCCTAATTGTTTCCTTAGAATATCCACGAATAAAAGAGGAATGTTCATAAAACTTCCTCGCCAAAATATGTATGTCCATAATGATGTTGCATCAATTGCAGTGTTTCTCTTTGAGCCGTTGTCCGGGATTGAACCGGAGACCTCTCGCTTACCATGCGAGTGCTCTACCAACTGAGCTACAACGGCATATACTTTTTAACGAACCGCAGACCTGTTTCCTGAGAGAGTAGGTTTCAACCTGTTCCCAAACTCTCAAAAACCCTTTATTAGCAACCTTTTTCTATATTCCCATGTAGACCTGTTTATTACCATGGGTGCGCTCTAACCGACTGAGCTACCCGAGCAACAAGTTAAAGAATACAGAAAAGTAGCCCAAAAACAAAGACTGGGGAGTTTCCATTTTCGTATTATTACTATGCGCGGGTGATGGGATTTGAACCCACGACCTTCCCCGTGACAGGGGGACACT